>JAJRRS010000161.1 GCA_024279275.1 Planctomycetota bacterium
ACCTAAGCAACCGTATCTTCGCTGATCAGGACGAACTGTGGGACGCATGTGTGGTGGCCTGGAACCACCTGGGTCCCCAACGCCTGGCCAGCATCTGCCACACCGATTGGGTCGCGCTGGAATTAAGATGAAGGCGTATAAGTGTGGTGTAGATATTTTTTTTAGTCGTGTGTAATACAGTCCACGCCGGAGAGTCATCTACTGTTTGTTTGATCCGATCATATGCTGGTACGGTACTGATACGATCTACAATCAGGTCGATCGCTTGTCGGTGGTTTTTGTAGATGGTCTGGCAGAGTTCGTCGATTTTTGGGTCGTCCATGAAGCGGCTCCCGATCAGGCGGATGTAGTGGTCAAGGAAGGCGAGGACGTCGTCGCCGATGCTGGCGGCGTTGGCTTTGCGGACACGGAGCAGGACGCGGTGGATGTCTTCGTAGGTGTAGACGGTCCAGTCTTCATCGGTCGGCTCGTCGCCGTCGCGTGTGAGGAAGACGAACTGGCGGGGGGTTTTCCCGAACTCTTTGGCGACGGTTTCGCGGTAGCGTTCGAGTTGTTTGCTGTGTTCCTTGGAGCCGACCTTGTTCTCAATCGCGATGACGAAGTTGGGGTCTTTGCAGGTAATCAGGATGTCGATGTTACGCCATTCCCGGCGGACCTCCACACCGCGAAGCTCGGCACCGTCAATCTCTACCGGGTTGATCGCGCGTAGCTCGGGTGGGGATTGGCGGAGCAGGTCCATGAGGACGGCTTTGAGGAATAGCGGGCCTTGGCCGTGGGACTCGTTGGGGTCCAGGAGCCAGGCGAGGAAGTTGGAGTGGCGTATCTCGGCGTTGACGATGCCCAGTGCGTCGAAGATGTTGAATCGGCCGATGCGTTCTTCGAGTTGGAGCAGCTCGTCGTTGTTGACGACGAACTCTTCGAGGGCTTTGTAGTTGGTTGTCTGGGTGGGTTCCCGGTTGGACATGGTGAAAGGGATTGTAGGGGATATGGGGAGCGGTTGTAAAAGAGGCCCACGTTCAGAGAACGTGTGCTTCCTGTCAAACCCCGGGTTGGTGGATATAGTGTGTGTTTACTTGGTATTCCTGGTTATGGAGGTTTAACGGTGTCTACGATTCATTCTGCTGCGGTGGATGGTGAAGCGGTTTGTGGCGGGCTTGATGAAAACACGCTTGCGGGTTTGCGCGAATCGTTCGGTGCTGATGCGCGCAATCGGCTGATGCAGAACGCGGTGACGCAGACGGCGGTGGATGATGTGGCGTTGAATCGTGAGGTTGTGACTTCGACGGATCATACGTTCAGTCATCACCTGGACGACTGGAAGGTGACGAACCAGAAAAGCTCGGGACGGTGCTGGATGTTTGCGGGGCTGAACCTGATACGGGTGGGGGCGATGAAGAAGATGAAACTCAAGGAGTTTGAGTTCAGCCAGAATTTTACGTTGTTCTGGGACAAATTGGAGCGGGCGAATTATTTTTTGGAGCAGGTGATTGAGACGGGGAAAAGGGATGTGGATGATCGATTGGTGGCGCATTTGTTGGAGAGGCCTTTGGATGATGGGGGTCAGTGGAATATGTTTGTGAGTGTGGTGCGTAAGCACGGGCTGGTTCCCCAGGCGGTGATGCCGGAGACGCAGAGTTCGTCGAACACGCGGCGGATGAATAGTATTTTGATGAATGTGTTGCGCGAGGGGGCGGCGGCGTTGCGGGGGCTGGTTGCGAAGGGGTCGGGGGTTGACGAAGTCAGGGAGGCGAAAGACGGGGTTGTTGCGACGGTGTATCGGGTGTTGTGCATTCATTTGGGGACGCCGCCTACGAAGTTTGACTGGCAGTGGAAGGATGAGGACAAACGATTTCGTCGTGATGGTGAGATGACGCCGGGGGAGTTTGCGAAGCTGTATTGCACGGTGCCTTTGGAGGAGTATGTGTGTGTGGTGAATGACCCTCGGCCGAGCAGTCCGATGGGTAAGACGTTTACGGTGGCGCATCTGGGGAACGTGGTCGGGGGCGATCCTGTGAAGTATCTGAATGTGGATATTGCGACGATGAAGTCCCTGACGATGAAGACGTTGATCGGGGGTGAGCCGGTGTGGATGGGGTGCGATGTGGGGAAGATGATGCATCGGGGGCTTGGGTTGTGGGATGCGGAGTTGTTTGATTACGAGGGGGTGTACCAGACTAAATTTGCGCACAGCAAGGCTGAGCGTTTGATCTATCACCAGACGCTGATGACGCACGCGATGTTGTTCACGGGTGTGGATGTGGCGGACGACAAGACGCCGAGGCGTTGGCGGGTGGAGAACAGTTGGGGCGAAGAGGGCGGGCGGAAGGGTTTTTATGTGATGAACGATTCGTGGTTTGACGAGTATATGTTCGAGGTGGCGATCCATCGGGACATGTTGCCTGATGAATTGATCGAGGCGTCGAAGCAGGAGCCGATCGTGTTGCCGGCGTGGGACCCGATGGGTGCGTTGGCGCGGTAGGTGGATTTATGATGTGTGATTTTTGATTGATGATTTGGGGATGGAGGCGCTAAACCGCAAGCGTGGTGTGGGTGTTTTGGTGAGGGTGTTTTGGCGGGTACGAGTGTGAGGGTGTGGTTTGCGAGTTGGAGTTTTCAGCAAGGAGGTATTGGATTGCTTTGGGTTACGATTGCTAGTGCGTTTGCTGCTGGGATTCTTGCTAGCCTGGCGTGTGGTCTGGGGGCGTTGCCATTGATGATCCGTGGGATCGATCCGATCAAGCAGCGTGGGCTTGGTTACGGGTTTGCGGGGGGATTGATGTTTTCGGCGTCGGTTTATAATTTGCTGTTGCCGGGGTTGGATCTGGGTGGTGGTGGATGGACGTTGGGGAAGGTGGTGCCGATTGTTGTGGGTGTGTTGCTGGGTGCGATGTTTTTGCAGGTGGCTGAGTTTCAGATTCACGACACGCCGCAGCGGCCCGAGCGTTGGAAGAAATGGGGCGGGCGTGTAGGGTTTTTAGTATTCATTGCGATGACGATCCACAGCATCCCCGAGGGTGTGGCGGTGGGTGTGGGGTATGCGGCGGACAATCAGGGGGTGGCGGACGGGATGGGGCCGACGCTGGCGCTGGCGATCGCGATTCATAATATTCCGGAGGGGTTGGCGGTGGCGATCCCTTTGCGGGGCGCGGGTGCGAGTATCACTAAGTGTTTCTGGGCGGCGGTGGCGACGAGCCTGACCCAGCCTCTGGCGACGGTGCCTGCGGTGCTGCTGGCGTGGTTTTTCACGCCTTTGATGCCGGTGCTGATGGGGTTTGCTGCGGGGGCGATGATTTTTTTGGTGATCCTGGAACTGATCCCCGAGGCACTGGAAACCGAGAGTCCCCGGCGGATTGCGTGGGCGTTTACGCTTGGTTTTTGCCTGATGCTGATGGTACAGGTGGTGCTGTAGGGGAAATCCCCTACCTGGCTATATGCCCCCCCCTACTGCTGCGGATCCGTTACTCATACAAGCTCAAGTCGGTGGTCTGAGGCGGGCTGTCAGGCGAAAGCGTGCAACTTAAGTAGCGGGTCATAAGTGGGTACACTGGCGTTTTACGGCGACCGCGGTGGGCGGTTGCGCGATCGAGTTTTCCCCACATTAGTCAAGGAGTTAGACATGGCCGAGACAGGCGACACGACGGTAGTTGGTGCGGACAGCCACTTTAAGGGTGAGCTTTCCTTCGAGCGGACGGCGAAGATCAACGGGAAGTTTGACGGGAAGATCACCGGCAAGGGTGAGCTTCAGGTCAGCCAGAACGCGGTATGTAAGGCCGACGTCGATGCGACGGGTGTTCAGGTTGACGGGCTTATCGAGGGCAACCTCAATGCCAAGGACACGGTCAAGCTCAACGGCTCGGGTGTGGTCCGCGGCGACATCACGGCTGCGAAGATGGTGATGACCGAGGGTGCGAGTTTCCATGGGATGTGTGCGGTTGGGCCGGATAGTGGTCGCCCCGCTTCCGCAGCACCGGCGCAGTCAGGCGGACAGGCTGGGGGTTCGCCTGGGGGTTCGCCCGGGGGTTCGTCCGGGGGTTCGTCCGGTCAGTCACCTAAGAAGTAAGCGTTAGCTGATTGTCTTAAGCACGCGGCTGTCCTGTGGGCAGTGTGTATAGGCGCGCTAAGGCTCTGCGCAATCTTCTCACCCGTGGTCTGACGCGCACGCCGGCGGCGTGCGGCTACCTCCCCCGGATTTTCCCCGGATTTTCCCCGGTTTGTCCCTATGGCGCGACAACTAGGTCCACGCCTGGTCCAGTGTTATCACTGCCGACATCGCTTTGAGGTCAGCAGACGCGCCCAGTCCACGTCTTGCCCGGGCTGTAACAAAGCTCTGATGGTGGGTGATGAACACATCACCAAGCTGCGCGGTCCGCTTAAGGAATTAAAAACCTGCGGGCGGATCACGGTCAGCAAGCGTGGGCGACTGATCGTTGAGACAATCGAGGCGCACGGGGGGATCGACTGCCAGGGGATCATTGATGCCAAGCACGTGCTCAGTGGTACGACGGTGATACTGGGTCCAAAGTGTAATTACCACGGCGACCTGACTGCGCCGGGTGTGGTCATGCACAAGGGCGCGAAGGTGAAGGCAAGCCGGTTTGCTGTGCCGGAGGACCCGCTTGGTCTGACGGACATGCCGGAGGCGGGCGAGTCAAAATGAATTGTTCAACGCCTGACGGTTAAGGAGTCCACCATGTTTCGATGGGATCGGATCGTTCTTGCATTGACGTTGCTTGTTAGCGCTTCGGTTATCCATGCCGATGAATCGGGCGGCGGGCCAGCCGATGAACTTGCGCGGATGAAGCAGGAAAACGCTGAGCTGCGCGGGGAGCTTGAGCGTGTAAAGACCGCGTATGACAGGCTGGAGGCGGAGACGGGCCGGCTGCGTGCGGAGTTGGCGGGGCTTCGGATAAGCAACGAAGACCTGGCGGTGCAGACACGAGAGCTGACCGAGTTGGCGGGGCTGACGCCGGCTGGAGACCGGGTGGAGTCGGCGGCGTCACGGTTCACCAGCACGTTTGATCCGGAAACCGGGCGGACCATTGTACGGACCGGGATCGAGGCGTTAAAGGTGACGCGCGGGAGTGCGGCAGATCATCGGTTGTCGCTTGCGTATTCGTATGAAGGCGAGCAGATGCTTGAGTCGCCGAGGATTATTTCGATGTTCATCCAGGCGAAGTTCTCCGGCGGAGTGTACCGCGGACAGTACACGATTACGCTGGACATCGACGGGGAGACTGTAGAGGTTCCGATCACGGATTACGATTCGGTGACTCGGCGTATCCGTGTCGCGGGGAAGCGTTGGATGCGCAAGGATGATGAAACGCTGACGATTGAGATTGATGCGGAGTTGCTGCGTCGGTTGGCGCGGGCTATTCAGGTGAAGATCACCGCGGGGCCTGTGGAACTGGAGCTGACGCGTGACCAGACGGCGCTCTTTCGCGCGGTGCGGAAGCGGATTGAGTTGGGGGCGTAGGTCAATAGAAGATTAACGGAGTTAGCTCGGATACATCGGATACATCGGATATGGGCCAAAGTGAATCTGTCTGGTCGTCACCGCAAAAAAACCGCCCCGTTTGGGAGGCGGCTTTTTGTTATCTGGTTTTAATCGCTAAACTGATTTGGTTACGCGATGTCTTCAAGAAGCCCGTCCAGCGCGGCGTCGGCTTTATCCTCGGTGTCGTAGCTGCCGTCGGCGATGGAGGCTTTGACGCGATCGACGAGGTCCTGGCGGATGTCCGGCAGGTCGGCGATCTTGCTTAGCAGTTGCGCGGTGTTAGACAGTTGGACCTGGTCTTCACCACGCGTGGTGGTGTCGGCCTGGGTCTGTGTGCGTGCGGTTCTCGAGTGTGGCTCGAGCGTCGGCGCGACGGGTCGGTGGATGGGGGATACTTCGCTCATGACTGGCTCCTGAACAAACAATGGCCCAACGGTTCTATAGTCCTGA
>JAJRRS010000162.1 GCA_024279275.1 Planctomycetota bacterium
CGCCAAAGCCTACTTCGTCCCCGGCCGAATCGAAGTCTTAGGCAAACACGTCGACTACGCCGGCGGACGCAGCCTGACCTGCGCCACCGAGCAAGGGTTCTGCATGGTCGCATCACCAAGAACCGACTGGCGCGTACGGATCATCGAACCTACCCGTCGATTAGAGGCGTCGTTCCCGCTGGACCCGGAACTTGAGCCTTGGAAAGAGGACTGGACCAACTACCCGATGAATGTCTGCCGACGCATCGCCAGAAACTTCCCGCGCACCCTGCCCGGCAAACTGCGCGGCGTCGATATCGCTTTCACCAGCGACCTCCCGCAGGCCGCCGGGCTAAGCAGCTCCAGCGCCATGATTGTTGCGGTTTTCATGGCGATCGCAGATGCCAACAACCTGTCCAAACACCCCGCCTATACAGCACAAATCAAGTCAAGCCTCGACCTCGCCGGCTACTTAGGCGCAGTTGAAAACGGCTTGAGCTACGGCTCTCTGCAAGGCGACCGCGGCGTGGGCACCCTCGGCGGAAGCCAGGACCACACCGCGATACTCTGCGCCCAAGCCAACACGCTTGGCCGATTCTCTTACCGCCCGGTCAAACTGGAATCACGAGTCAAGCTCCCACAAAAACTTGCCTTCGTGGTCGCCGTCAGCGGGGTCCATGCCGCAAAGGCCGGCAACGCGCAGAAAAAATACAACCGAGCCTCATCGTTGGCGAGCGAAGGCGCTTCGTTATGGCGAAGCAAGACCAACCGGGCCGACCCCCACCTCGCCGCGGCTGTGGATTCATCCCCGGACGCGATCGATCAACTCCGCGAGATTATCCAAAACGCCCCGGTACCCCTACGAAACCGCGTCGAACAATTCCTTGATGAAACTTACACCATCGTCCCCCAGGCCTGCGACGCACTTGATGCCGCCGACCTCACAACCTTCGGCAAACTGACCGACCGTTCACAACACGGGGCCGAGACACAACTGGGCAACCAGGTACCGCAAACCATTTTCCTTGCCAAGAGCGCCCGCGAACTGGGCGCAGTCGCCGCCAGCGCGTTCGGCGCAGGCTTCGGCGGAAGCGCGTGGGCATTGGTACACAAAGACCAAGCAGAAAAAATTCTCGCCGACTGGTCCGCTACTTATCACAAAGCGTTCCCGGAACAGGCCGAGCATTCCGCGTTCATCACCACACGAGCCGGCCCCCCCGCGATGTGCGTGAGCTAAGCCTGATAATAAAACGGGAATCATGAAACAGTGATAAACGCTGATGAACGCTGATAAGAGCAAACTATTGGGGTGCGGGCCAGCTCACCGTCCACTTCCCCATCAGCGTTCATCACTGTTCCAAACAGATTGAACGCATCACCTCAACCGCACACAACATGATGTTCGTTCAGGTCAGCGCACCTCAGAGCGAATCCCGCTGGCCCGCCCCGGCACGCTGATATCTTGGAACGAACCGGTCGATGCCGACTCGCGCGCCGCCAGACACATCGCGGCGCTGAGCAACCCATCATCGAGCGTAGACTTGCTTGCCGCCTGACCGCGGATAACGTGCAGGAAGTTCTTGATTAATACGCTGTCGCCGCCGTGATGCCCCTCGGCAACGGGGACGTGGATGTCGTCGACCGCCTGGCCGTGATGCTCGGTGACACGGATCTTCTCGGTGAACCAGTCGAAGTCGAGCGTGGCGTAGTACCCGGTGATCCGTGCGCCTCTTCGCGCTGCGCTCCTGCGTGAGACGAAGTTTTGCGTGTAGCTTAACTGCGTGGCGTCGTCATACATCACCATCGCGCTGCCGGCATCCTGATTCTCGATCGAGCTTGAGAACGCGCAGGCGTGGTCCTCTTTGCCCATCCCGCCGTCGTCGCCACGTTTAAGAATGTTCGCCGGACTTTCCGGGCACAGCTCGGTCTTGGTACACGTCGAACACCGCAGGTCCGCCGGCTCATTGCCGCCATAGACCTTGCGGGTACTGGTCGCGGCGATCGCAAGCGGCGTCGCATCCAGCAGGTGATTGATGTAATCGAAGTCGTGGGTCGCTTTCTGCAACCACAGCCCGCCGGTGGTCTTGTGATCGCGGTACCACTGCCCGAAGTAGACCCCGCCATAAGGCACATCATTAAACGCAACCACCTGGTTAATCACACCCAGACGGCCGGACTGCACGATCTCATTAACACGCTGGCACAAAGGCGTCATCCGCAGCGGGAACGACACCACAACCTTCTTATCACGTCCCGAAAACGCGGCTGAAAGCTCCGCAAGTTGCTCAAACGTAATCGAGACGGGCTTCTCTAAAAACAACGGCAAACCAAGTGCCGCCAGCTTCACCGCGATCGGCGTGTGCAGGTCGCACCGCGTCCCCAGCATCAGCGCATCAAACCCGTCGGCCTGGGCAATCAACTCATCAGCAGAGTCATAAAAACAGGTATCGTCAAACGCCACACCCTCGCTGCGCAGATGAGACTTGGCGTTATCCCCATCGGGATCCGCCACCGCCGCGAGCCGGACCCGCGGGTCCATCTCCTGCGCCAACTTCACCAGCGAAGCGGCGCGCAAACCAGAACCTATGACTGCTAAACGTATCATGTGGGTTATCTCTATCTGCAAATGCGTTGAACGATGAACCTTCACTAATAAGTATGTGACGTACTATATCCACTGGCGGGGCCTGCCACATCACTCCCCCGTGGCCGGATCGACATGCTTGGGCCAGAATAAACGCTTGGCGATCTCGAACGCTTCGAATGATATATTCTGCGCATCACTGGTCCCGATAATCTCGGTACCTCGACCGCCGCCAGCTACATGGCCATCGATATACAGCACATTGATCTTGCCCGAGGGGTCATCCTTAGTCCCGGTGTGTCGGCCCCACTCCGGGAAGTTCCAGATGTTGGTCGAGAACTCCGCATCCGTGCCCATCAGGACCAACTTGTTCGCGGGGATATTGAACATCGGGCTGCGCGACTCAAACACATGGCCAAAATATATCTCGCTGGTCAACATTAATTCCGACGGGCTGATCATCTCGCCAAGGCGATGCCAGACCTGGTTCGGCGTGTAGGCGTCAATGCCGTCCAACGGCCCGGGGTTAGCGCTGCTGTCTAAGCCGTCAGCTAACGAAAGGAACTGGTTCATCCCGTAGCTGGAAAGGACGTTGTCGTTGGGGTCCGGTGGGGATGTATTGGCCCCGGCGAGGTACGGCTTCTCGTCCGAGGGGCAGACCAGGTTGCTGCTGGAGCCGCCCTCAGTGCTGCCTACCGCTGCGCCGTCGAGGATCAGCCGGTGCCACCAGCGGGTCTCGACGCCGTTCTCCTGATAGATTGTGTAAGGAAGCCGGTCGTCGTTATTGGTCGCATACGTCATCATCGCGACCCCGATCTGCCGCTGATTGGACAGGCAAACGGCCCGCTGGGCGGTTTTCCTCGCGGCCCCCAAGGCTGGCAGAAGAATACCCACCAGCAGGGCGATGATGGAGATCACCACCAGCAGCTCGATGAGCGTAAAGGCCTGTTTGCCGACTCGATTGTGCATCATGGCTCTTATATCCTATGTCTGTGAAGTCTAGATCCGCCACCCGACCTCATTATCCTGTATACCAACTTGTCAATACGACTTGGCATCATAACAGGGATAAACACAGAAATAAAGCCTGTTTTTTGATTTTTGCAAAAATAGTACTTGACAATACAACCTGACAAGCTAAATTGTGAGGCATGCCCGTGACAGATGTCCCCAAATACGAACAGGTCAAACGCAGCCTGGTTAAAGAGATCCAGACGGGTCGCTGGTCGCCGGGTAGCCCGTTCCCATCGGAGAGCCAACTGCTTCAGCGTTACAAAGTCAGTCGGCCGACACTGATCCGCTCGCTTCAGGAAATGGTGCGCGAGGGGTATCTATACAGAGAGCAAGGCCGCGGTACGTTTGTCGCCGACCTGAGCAAGAAGGCACGCAACGAAACCGTCGCGGTGTTCATCTCCAACGAGGCGGCAGAACTCAGCGGCGATGCGCGTGAGGTTCAGTTGCGGATGATCAACGGCATCCAGTCGGCGTTGGGCCAGGGCAGGCCCACGATGGCGGTGCGTCAGACCGAGCCAAATAAAATCGACCAGGACACCAAGTGGTTCCTCGACCAGACGCCTCCAGGTATGGCACTGGTGATCGAGCCGTCATTCAACCCCGCGCTGATCCGTGAATTGCAGGATCGTGGTTGGAACACCTGGGCGTTGAACGAACCCTGCCCCAGTTGCAACAGCGTGTTCATCGATCAGGACGCGGCTGGCTACATAGCGACCAAGTACCTTCTGGATAAGGGTTGCAAGCGTATCGCGATACTCAACGGCCCGCTGGATGCGTACTGGGGTTTTGAGGCGCGTCAGCAGGGTTACTACCGGGCACTGAAAGAAGCTGGTCTCAAGACCGATCCAGCACTACTCCGTCAGGGTCGCCACGCGATCGACAGCGAGGCCGGGCGTGCCATGTTCCGCGACCTCATGGATACAAACGCCAAGCCCGACGGCGTGGTCGGTGCCAGTGATGCAAAGGCCATGGGCGCAATCGCCGCGGCACAGGAATCCGGCCTGTCGATCCCCGGGGATATCCGGTTTGTCAGTATCGATAACACGTTGGCGGAACGTTCAGACCCACCGCTGTCCGCGGTATCGCTGCCGTTCACCCAGCTCGGCGAGCAGGCGGTGATCCAGGCGGGCCAGATACAGAAACAGGCCGAGGGCAAGGTCGCGATGAATATGCAGATATGTCTACAACCCACGTTAATCGAGCGATGAGCACCCGCCGATGTCGACGGATTGTCTCACGTTTTTATCTTCGGAGGAGGAGAATCAAGATGCACAAAGTTCCCAAGATCATGGTCGGGGCGTCACTGGCCCTGGCACTAGCGGCGTCGGGTACGGCTCAGGCCGGGACGTTCGCGACGATTACCATCGACGACGCCTATACGGATTGGGCTGGTATCCCGGTAGTCGACAGTGACGCGCTGGACAACCCGGGCTTCGTCGACTTCGCCGACACCCAGATCGCCAACGACGCCAACTTCCTTTACATCCGCAACACTTACTGGGGACCCAAGTCGCTGGGCACCTTCATGGGTATCGACATCGACAACGACTTCGACACCGGCTTTAACATCTTCGGCCTGAACCTCATCGGTCAGGACGCGGGCTGGCAGAACGACTTCCCGTTCACCTCCGGCGATAACATCTTCAACGACGGCTTTGGGATGAGCGGCGACTTCTTCGGTAGCGGTGCCGGCCTGCTCGCACCTTTCGCGGACACCACCACCCGTGAGATGGCGATCTCGCTGGACGTGTTGCTCAATGAAGACAACTCGGCTTTGTTCCCCGACAACACGATCCGGATCCTGTTCTGGACCGACCAGGCTGCTGGTGATGTCACCGGCGTGATCAACTACACACTGGCCGTCCCTGAACCTGCAAGCCTGGCGTTGATCGGGCTGGGTGGCCTGGCGATGCTGCGCCGCCGCTGAGAGTAAGAACCGCCACGGAAGGCTGACTGTTATAGCACCGGCAACCACCGCCGGGCCTGGGTCCACACCGGGTCCGGCTGTGCGAGCCGAACACTGCGGGCCGACGCGCCGATGCGCCTCCGCCCGTCTTGGACAACGCTGTAGGAAACGTACACCTATCAAGGTCTCAGAAACAAGGACCCAACCATGAAGAAAAGAATTACAACCCTGCTGACATCCGCACTGGCACTGAGCCTGCCGATCGGGACAGCTTACGCCGGCTCGCTGCAGACCCAGAGCAATCAAGTCGCCAACGGCGCGATCACCGTTGCGCCGCTGGACGTCGACCGTTCGGACTGGGCGGCCATCACCCCGTACCAGGCCGACGTGGATGCGGTCACACCCGTGCTGAGTATCGAATCGATCAGTGTCGCGCATGACGATAACAGCTTTTACTTCCGCCAGATCATGGATGCCTTCGATCCCCTGGACGCACAGCAGTCGTTCTTCGGCTCTCATCATGCGTTCTTTATCGATACCGACCAGGACCGGACAACCGGATTCATCGGCGGCGACGGCGATCCGCTGACCGACGACAGCACGCTGGCGATCGGCGCGGACTACTTCATCGAGGGGCCAGCCGTGTTTAAGTTCGGCAACCTCAGCAACCCGGGCGGCGCTAACCAGGAGTTGTTTACCTGGGGTGTGATCGTTCCGTTTGGGTTCTTGAATTACGACGACAGCCCGCCGAGCGATATTGAGATCGAGATTTCGCGGTCGGATATCGGCAACCCCACTGCGTTCGACTTCTTCAGTTACACGACTGATATCTCGTTCGCCACACAGGATACTTATCCCAATGCCGGGTTCGATCCGCTGGGTGATTACTTCACCTACAGCACCACGCCCGTGGCGTTGACAGGCGACCTTGATGGTGACGGATTCGTTGGGATCAACGACCTGAACATCGTGCTGGGCGCATGGAATCAGAGTGTGCCGCCGGCCAACCCGCTGGCTGATCCTTCCGGTGACGGGTTTGTGGGGATCGACGACCTTAACACGGTGCTGGGCAACTGGAATGCCGGGACACCGCCTGCCGGTGGTGCCGCGGTGCCCGAGCCTGCGTCTTTGGCGCTGTTGAGTCTGGGCGGCGTGGCGCTGCTTCGCCGACGTGCGTAATCCTTCACCCCCGCGGTGAATTGAACTCGCGGGTGCCCGCTTAACGGCGGGCGGCCCGCCTTTGTCCGGGACGACGCATGATGTGAATACCGGTGTCAGAGTTATACCTTCCTCGATCGTTCGACCAAGGAGTTTCGTGTGCGGATAACACTCACAGTTCAACTGGCCGCCGTTTGCGTCGTGACCACGATGCTCACCACGGGCAGCGCCAGCGCGGCGTTGACCGCGATTGTGCCGGCGTATTTTTACCCTACGACTAACAGCCCCTGGGATGATCTGAATGCTGCGGCATCGCGTATTCCCGTGACGGCGATTATGAATCCGGGCAGTGGGCCGGGCAATTTTCAGGATAGTAACTATGTCGGCGCGGTGGATAACCTGCGTACCGCGGGTGGGAAGGTGATCGGGTATGTATCGACGTCCTACGGCAACCGGACTGCAGCGGCGGTAAAAGCAGACATCGACAAGTATGTGAGCTGGTACAACATCGACGGGATCTTCTTCGACGAGATGACCAACACCGGGACGACCGGGACGCTGAATTACTACCAGGACATCTACGACTATGTGAAAGCGATCAACTCCGGCTGGGAGGTGATGGGCAACCCCGGCACGAGCACGACGGAGTCGTACCTGACGCGTCCTGTGGCGGACAGCCTGCTGGTGCATGAGAACGTCGGCGCGAGTTATCCGGGTTACACGCCTTCGAGTTGGAACTTCAACTACGACCCCTCGCAGATCGGGCACCTGGTGCATACGGCGGCGACTGAGGCGGACATGCTGAATTACCTGGACCTGGCGGTGCAGCGAAATGCGGGGCAGGTGTATATCACGGACGACGTGTTGGGGAACCCGTGGGACACGCTGCCGTCGTACTGGGATGCGGAGGTGACACGGATCGAAGAAATCAATAATGCGCCGCCTCCAGCGGGTCCACAGACGATGAGTAACCCGGTGGTGAATGGATCGATTGTTGTTACGGGGAACGACCGGACGGACTGGGCGGGGGTGCCGGCGTATGACGTTGACGGCGCGGACACGGCTGGTCCGGAGGTGGACTACCAGCAGGTGCAGGTGGCGCACGACGACGATAATTTTTACTTCAGGTTCCAACTTAACACGTCCGGTTTCCTGGGTTTCCGTCACAATATTTTTATCGACGTGGATCAGGATCGTACGACGGGATTCCGGGGCAGCGGCGATCAGTTGTCGATTGGTGCGGATTTTCTGCTGCAGGGTTCGAGCGTGTTTTCTTTTGCGGGCGCATCGGCGACGACGTGGGGCTGGAGTTTTCTAGGGACGCAGCCTTGGGACGACTTCCCCACGACGGACATCGAGACGCAGATTCCGCGATCGTTGATCGGGAACCCGGATGGTTTTGACTTCGTGTTGTTCGGAGATAATTCCACGACGGCGGACTACTACCCGAACACCGGGGAGGCCGGTGCGGGCGGCGACTTGCTGCGGTACCTGGTTAATGGGCCTTTGGCGGGGGATCTGGATGGGGATGGTTTTGTGGGGATTTCTGACTTGAATATTGTGTTGGGCAATTGGAACCTGAACGTGCCGCCGGGCGATCCGTTGGCTGATCCTTCGGGCGACGGTTTCGTTGGGATCGATGATTTGAATATCGTCTTGGGTAATTGGAATGCGGGGACGCCACCGGGGACGGCGGGTGATGTGGGGAACATTCCTGAGCCGGGGACACTTGCGTTGCTGATGCTTGGTGGCGTTGCGATGATCCGTCGGGCACCGTTGTTTTAATAAGAGTCTGGTGCCTATATGCGATTGATCCGTCGAATCATCCCGACCGCCACTTTTTTTCTGTCGGTTTTTCTTGGTGTTTGCGCCGCTGAGTCTGCGACGCAGGCGTTCATCGCTGACGACCTGCGCGAGATCACAAACCCCGAGCGCGGGCTGTATCAGCATTATCAAACGGTCGGGACGCAAAGCCCGTTGAGTTTGCCGAGCGTGCAGAACATGCGCAACAACGGGATGACGCTGATGCTCCGCTTGTATTACCTTGATTCTTTCCGCACCCAGCCGTTGAGCCAGGCGGAGTTGAACATGATCAGCAACGACTTCGACATCATGCGTCAGGCGGGGGTCAAGAGCGTGCTGCGGTTCGCGTACAACTCGGCAATCGGCGATGATGACGCGGCGATCGGTGTGGTGCTGAATCACATGGACCAGCTTGCTCCGATCATTGGTGCGAACAGCGACGTGATCGCGACGGCGCAGGCGGGGTTTGCGGGGTCCTGGGGGGAGTGGCACTCGTCGACGAATAACCTGACTTCGCCTGTGAATGGCGGGCTGATCGTTGACAAGTGGATGGATATCCTGCCGAGTGACCGGACGATCCAGATGCGGACGCCTGCGCAGAAGTGGATGATTGTGGGAGACACCAATGCGCTGACTGCTGGGGAGGCGTTCACGGGGACGGATCGGTCGCGCATCGGCCATCACAACGATTGCTTCCTGGCGAGCGGCAGTGACTTTGGGACGTACAGCAATCCGACGGCGGAGAAGGCGTGGCTGAATCTTGAGACGCAGTATGTGCCGATGGGCGGGGAGACGTGTGCTGTCAGTTCTCGGTCGGGTAGTGCGACGGCGCGCGTCGAGATGGAGCAGTTGCGGTTTAGTTATCTGAATAGTGGGTATCACCCGGACGTGCTTGCCGGCTGGGAGGCGGACGGGTTTATGGACGAGGTGAAGCGGAAGCTGGGCTACCGGTTCGCGTTGGAGTCGATCGACTACGATCCGGCTGCGTTGGCGGGTGGTCAGTTGTCGGTGTCGATTGATCTGGTGAATACCGGCTGGGCTTCGCCTTACAACCCTCGGGATGTTGTGCTCACGCTTGTATCCGAGGATGGGCTGACGGAGTACGACATCCCACTGCCCGATGACCCGCGTACCTGGCTGCCCGGCGGCACGATCACCGTTTCCGCGCTGGTCGATGTCCCGAGTGAGGCGGCGGCGGGGAATTACCAACTGCTGCTGTCGCTGCCCGATCCGGAGGCGACGCTTGCTGATCGACCAGAGTACGCGATCCAGTTGGCGAACCCCGGGCTGTGGGATCCTGCAACCGGGCGGCACGATCTGGGTATCACGATCGCGATCACCACGGCACTCGATGGGGATCTTGACGGGGATGGGTTTGTGGGGATTAGTGATCTTAATGTTGTTTTGGCTGCGTGGAATCAAACGGTCCCGCCGGGCGATGCGTTGGCTGATCCTTCGGGTGACGGGTTTGTGGGGATCGATGATTTGAACTTTGTGCTGGGAAATTGGAACGCGGGGACGCCACCGGGGGCGGCGGGTGATGTGGGAAGTATTCCTGAGCCGGGGGCGGTGGTGGTGATGGGGGTGGGCGGTTTGATGCTGATGAAGCATAGGGTTCACCGCAGAGGGGCATAGGGTAGGCGTAAAGGCGCAAAGGGATCGGAAGAGGACGGGGGGGGAGGTATCCGCAGATTGCGCAGATGACACAGATTAAGACGGGGACGCGACAAGTCGCGGCGCTTCGTGGGAGAGTGTTGGTCTTCTCTGTGACTCGGTGGGCTTTGTGGACTCTGTGTTTAAGTTTTCATCTTCAAGTCATCCATCATCCATCTCAGATCATCAGTCTAATACGCCTTCATCTTAATCCCAGCGCGCATGTACGGCGCATGTTAGGCATTGCGCTATGGGTGGGTTGGTGCGATGATGTGGCCTTCACGACACGGAGGTCCACGCCATGCATATCCAAACACACGAACCGATCGAA
>JAJRRS010000163.1 GCA_024279275.1 Planctomycetota bacterium
GTCGCCGAAGGCCTCAACAGCAAGATCATGACCATCAAACGCCTCGCCGCCGGCTTCCGCAACCGCGAACACTTCAAGACCGCCATCTACTTCCACTGCGGCGGTTTGGACCTATACCCACGATAATCCCGGAAGGACCTACATAATATCTATTGCAGGCGGTAAATAGCTGTAAAAGTAACCATTTACACCTTGTTGTAATAAGTGGGATGTCGGACATTACGGCGATTTTAGAATAACCCGAGTTGTTCGTCAGGCCCCATCTTATACCAATCCCATTTAGTTCTCGTGCGTCTTGACCTCCCCTCAGCCCCCGGCTTTGCCGGGGGATTCCCCTGCATAATCAAACGACGACGCACGAGTTTTTAATGGGATTGGTATTAGCTGGTGGCGGCCGGGGTTTTGGTGTTGGCGGGTCTTCCAGCTCACGAATGAACCCAAGCAGTTTCAGCGACTTTCGCCGCTCTTCCTCGCCTACGCGGTGCCAATGGATGTTTGTCCAGCGGTGGCGTGTTTCGGGTGCCAGGGCATCGCCCAGCAAGATTTCTGCTGGGATCCCCCACAGCGTGGTATTGATATAGGCCATATCGCACGAGGTGGGCGCGATGTCTTGAAGTGTCACGCGCATCAAATCAACATGCGGGGCCAGGGTCTGAGCACAGGCCAGGATGATGCCGCCGCTCCCGCAGCAGGGGTCGCTGATTGTCACAGGCTGCCCTTGGGCCTTGATCTTCTCCGCATCCAGATTCATGCGGGCCATCATCGAGGACACCGCAGGCGGGGTGAAGTATTCACCCCGGGCTTGGGCGGTGGCGTTTGAATTGATCTGGGTGTAGTACTGGCCCAACACGTCTTCAAAGGGTCTGTTCTCCATCTCGCTGATGAGCAGGCCCATCGCCTTGGCCAACTGGTCCAGGTCGTTCTTATGGTAGCCCTTGATGGCCTGGTGGTACTCCTTTTCCCGGGTCTGCATGGCGATGCAGCAGGCGACCACGCGGCAGAAGTCGGCGAATACCACGGTGGCGGATGAGCGTGTCTGAGCGATTCGTTTGAGGATCCCCCGGAAGTCCTGATCGGGCGATGTCGCTGTTGCGTGTGCTGGGGTGAGCCGCTTGGTCATGGGGCCGTGTTGTCCCGGTTCGTATTCATGGCCGGAACTTGGCACGGGTTAGAGGGTCATGTCCAGCTTTTTGTTTGAAGCGGCGATTCAAGGGTGCAGGCGTCTCATTTGGGGGTCACCTAGAAGCAGTGAGACGGCGGCCAACCCGGGGTGCGTGGAACCGGGTTACGGAAAGAGCTTGCAATCTGCGGAGGGATATGGATAATGCGGATGCTTTGGAGTAGCCAGATATGTTTTTGCTATGTAAAAACTCACTCATAACCCGCCTCCGGCGGCTTCTAAGTGCTCTGGCCCTCCGGGGGCCACCGGCTCCGCCCGTTGGATCGCGGCTCTCCGGTGGCCAAGGAACGAACGTCCTTGGATGCGTTTACCCCTAGGTGAACCCCGGTTTGTTTCACCAAACTCCGCTCGATGGCGGGTTGGTGACCCAAGGCCCCGACCGATGTTCGGGGCCACAAACACCCCGCCGGATGATCCGGGGGCAGCAGGAAGGAATACGACGATGCCAGCAACCACGACCCGCAAAGCGCCCCCGTCCGTGGGCGGTCGGCCCACCAAGGCCGACGCCGAGCGGCGCTGCAAGCAGACGAATACTCGGTGGACGATCGCCGAGGATAGGTTCCTTCGTGAGCAGGCCTCTGCGGCAGGCGTGACCGTCGGTGAGTTCATCCGCCGTCGTGCTTTGTTGCTCCCTGTTACCCCTCCGCCAACGAGGACCGACGCCCGGCTGGTCCACGAATTAAATTCGATCGGTGTGAACCTCAACCAGATATCCAGGAACCTCAACGCCGACCGGGTGGGTGTCCCCGGGAGTCGAGCCGTTGATCTGGATGAACTGATGAACCAATTGCACCGGACCCTCGATCAAGTGGTGGATGCCTTCCTTGATTAACGTCATCACCCAATTCGGCAGCAGCTTCAAGGGGCTATCGAATTACCTCAACCACGATATTGGGCAGGCCAATACGTCCGAGCGGGTCGCCTGGTCGGCAACCCACAACCTGGCTACGGACGAACCCGAACGTGCCTGGAAGATCATGGCGGCGACGGCGATGAGCCAGGCTGAGTTAAAGGCTGGTGCCGGGGTTGCCAATACCGGCCGCAAGTCCCACGCCCACGTCATGCACTACATCCTGTCCTGGCACCCCGACGAGCGGGATGGATTAAGCCAGGACGAGATGATGGCCGCGGCGAAGGCCTCGATGTCGTACATGGGCACCTACGAGGGTGAAAAGCTCGGCAAGAAGGTCACCGCCAAGCGGACGCAGCACGCCGATGAGCATCAGGCGGTCATCGTGTGCCACGACGATGGGCCGGGATCGGCACCACACATCCACATAATGCTAAATCGTTGCCATCCGCTTCACGGGGTGATGTTGCCTGACAGCAAGGACTACGAGAAGCTATCGGCGTGGGCTTTGGACTATCGGATTGCCCAGGGCAAAGAAGACTTGTGCCCGCAGCGGACAAAGAACGCGGCGAAGAAGGCCCAGGGCATCGTGACCAACAACCCACGCAAGCCGCGTAACATTTACGAGCAGGAGCAGGCGATCGACGAGGCCGACCCGGCCTCACGGAAGAAGGCTTTGCTTGAGCAGCAGGCACGCAGGGCCAAGGAACTGAACGCTAAGGATAAGGCGATGAAGCGGCGGCAGGTCGAATCCATGCGTGCCCTTGAAGACCGTCATGTGGCGGCTGAGCGTACCGAGCGAGCCAGAGCCACCGAAGCCATCCGGGCCAGGACGGCGAATATCCGGGGGCGCTACGCCCCGAAGGTTGATGCACTCACGGACCGTCAAACGGCCGAGCGGGAAGCGTTCAAGGAGGCCAGGGGCACTGCCGCCGGCCACGTCCGCAATTTCATGAACGCAGTCAAGGCCAAGGAATGGATGCGTGAGATCCGCAGCACGCGGTTACGCGCCCTGACCCACGGCATGAAGCTCGCGGTGTCGTCGGGCTTTCAGGAAAATGACATGCTCGCCCGGCACCGCTACGAGCAGGGTCAATTAAGCGGCAGGCGGAAGGCCGAACAGCGGGCGGTTACTCGCGGTGTCCGTATGGATGAAGGCTTGAAGCTCGTTGGGCTGCGTCAGACGTTTTACGAGCAGCGGAATGACCTGTTGCTCAAGTATGGCATGGACCAGGCGAAGCTCAAGGCCGAATGGAAGCAACTGGATCAGGATCGTTTGGCGACGGTGGCTGAGGATGAGCGTGGCCGTAGAGCCAAGGCATCGCCCGGGGGACCGTCCGGGGGGCTTGGGCAGGAGGAAAAAGAAGGGGTTGGGGCCGGGGTGGATATGGAGGTTGGCACGGGGGCCGGGGGTTCCGGGATCAATCTGTCGCCGACACCACAAGAGGCACCGGCTGTGAAGGATCAGTTCGACCAGGCGACCGCTACACCCCAACCCGGTGGTGCCGACGGCGGCGACGAACGGAAGCGTGCGGTGGATGCGATGAAGGAAAAACTGAAACAGGCCCGTCTGGAACGCCAGAAGAACCGGCAGAAACGTCCCCGCCCCCGGATTTAATCCAGCCCGCAATCGGGGGTGTCTTGCCGGGTTTTATAGATCAGTGATACCGGTTGAGGCTCTTTCGGCACTCACCGTGAAGCCAGGCCACTACGCCGTCGAAGGCCTCCTCGAAACCGATGCCCTGCAGCATGACTTCTTCCAAGGCCCCCTGGACCAGTTGCTCGGTCGTCACACCGAGGGCTTGGTTGAGGATGTCTACCGACGACCACACCAGCTTGAACGTCGTGTGGGGCCGGAATGAGCCGTCGGGCATCGGCAGGTCGCGTGTCTCGTTGACCAGGTAGGCTTCGATGGTTTGTTCGGTTAAAAAGCTCATGCTCTATCATGCCACAACCCGCGCTGGGTGCGCAAGTCCGTTGTTTCAGTCATTCGATCAACGCTTCGGACCACGTCGCATGGTTTTGTTATCGTTGGCTCGCTGCATGGCTTCTTTTAAGGCGTTGCGTCGCGTCGCAAGACGCTGGCGGATCGCCTGAACGTCGGCACGGATGGCTTGGTCCTTTTCATCCCGGAGTTGCCGCATCGCCGGACCCGTCGGGGTTAGCGTTGATTCGGGTTTGGGTTTGGAGAGTTGCTTATGCAGTTGATCGATCTGCAGCTTGCTGACAGGGCGGGCCACCGGCCGGTAGGTTGAAGCGGGGGGTAACGGTTGTACTCCCGGGGCGAG
This sequence comes from Planctomycetota bacterium, assembly GCA_024279275.1. Classification (GTDB taxonomy): domain Bacteria; phylum Planctomycetota; class Phycisphaerae; order Phycisphaerales; family Phycisphaeraceae; genus JAJRRS01. Next base: position 4,319 of record JAJRRS010000163.1, read on the forward strand.
TGGTTGTGTTGGCATCGATACACTCTTCTGTTTAGCAAGTGATCCCCTCGCCCGTCCAAACGCCTGCTTGGCGTGGTCACGGAGTTGGGCCAGCCGCGTCATGATCTTTTTGAGTTCACGCAGTTTGGCCAGGCGGTTACGGGTGCGGTTTGATGACAGCTCGGTCGCCAGTGCATCTGCCCGGGGTTTGGAGATGCTAGAGGTGTCCTTGACGGTGCGGTTCGTGTTCACGGTGTCTCCTTGGTGAGTGTGCTTATCTGGTCCCAGATGGTTGTCACGGCGCGTGAGGTGTAGGTCATTAACGATTCGTCGAGCTTGAAGAGGGCCACTACCGGGAAGCCGGTCAGGTCCATATCTAGGCGTGTGACGTAACGCGAACCTGTAATGCTCCAATACGTCGCATCATGGATGATGGGGTCTTCATACGAGCCGGTGAAGTTGTATTGCATCCGCAGGTGCGGCAGACCCAGGAATTCGACGAACAGGCCGATCAGGACAGCCACGACCAGGAACTTTCTCAGCTTGATCGCCCCGGGCCGTCGCTGCGGCACACCGATTGAGCCGAGGTCACGCAGACCCACCGCCTCTTCGTACTGTGTTGATGGTTGACGCCTGAACATAAGAACTTCCAATCGAGGTTATGGTCGGTAGTACGGGTTCGGGTCTGCGTGTTTGCTCCACTTCTTGCGGTCAAAGTAGCTGACCTTGTCCGCCACGAATGGCGGGAGGTTCTTGTAGAAGATCAATTGCTTGTTGTCGGGCAGCGTGCGGATGTCTTCGGGCCGCAGGATGGCTTGTGAAGACCCACTGGCCACGGTCGAAAAACCCATCTGCCCCGGGTTCATCAGGTCGGGGTTGAGCGTTTGCGAGAACTCTTTGAGGGTGTCGTTGCCCGCCAATTCACTGAGCATGCGAAGTGTCTGAGGGTCGCGTACACCAAACGCCTGGATCACATCACACATGCCTAAAAAGTCTCGTAGCCCGTCATCGCCATACAGACGCCTGATCTGTGAGGCGGTCTGACAGTAGAAGGCGAAGCGGATGCCGAACTTTCTGTACAAACCAACGCCTTTTAAAATATTTGGTAGGTATCCCGCGTTGGCCATTTCGTCGTAGATACACCAGACGCCCCGGTTCGTGCGGTCACGGGTCATGTCTTCCAGTGATCCCGACAGCGTGAGGTTCAGCCACGGCCCGTGAGACACGATCCGTTCCGGGGGGATCATGACGTACACACAGGTCGGCTTATCCTTGATGGTTGTGTAGTCGAACCCGTCGGTCACGGAGATGTGGCGACCTAATGTGCCCAGGTCGTCGTAGATATTTAGCGCGTGTGTTGCCGTATTAATCGCTCCGCTGAACTCTTCCCCGGCGGACATCATGGTCTGGCAAATCTTGTTGGCCGCCTGCCTAAGTGCCCCACTAAAATCGTCGCACTGGGAGGTTTCGGCCAGCATCTTTTCCAGGTCCTCCGGTCCTGCCATCAGAAGCCGTCGCAGACTCGGCAGGTTCAGGCGGGCGGGTTCGTTCTCCCGGGCGAGGACCAGCAGGCCCCAGGTGAGGATCTGGCGACCGAAGGACAGGAAGTGTTGACCCGATTCACTCTGCTGGCTCGTACCTGGCAGCAAGAGCACCGCCAGCATCTCGGCGAAGTCCTTGGTGTTGACCCCGGCCTTGTAGAGTTTAAGCAGGGGGTTGTAGCCGCTGTCTTTGATAGTGATGCCAAGTTCGCGGGCCATCTGATCGGCCCAGGGTGCAATGCAGACCACCTTGTATCCCAGTTTACGCATGCGGCGTTGGGTGACGGCGTAGATTTCACCAGAGAGGTCCAGTACCTGCAGTGAGATAGGCCTATTCCGGGGGTCGAAGTGTTTTTTTAGGCACTGGATAATGACACCGGCTGCGGTCTTGCCGGTCCCAGGTGGCGCAAAGCAGAACAGACTGCCTTCAGCGCAGTGTGTGAGTTCACGGCCGTTTAGCTCGCCCAGGAAATACCCGCCGCTATCGAGCATGCCCGCCGAAGCGGCATCCTTAATGGTGCCCAGCCGTGCGCGACCCTGGGTCTTTCGGACCGTCATTGTCGCCTTCTTGGCCTGTCGGATGCGACCGTTTAAGGCATGTGCATCGATCGACCGGAATACCGATCGCAGCCCAAATAATACCAACAGCCCGGCCCCGAGTGCCGCGCCGCCGTGACCCTGGGCGTTGTGCGACCACAGCCACCACGCGCTGTAGAGCAAGCCGGATGCGAACACCAGTTCCAGGATCGCGGAACGGGGTGATGGTGTAGAGGGTGTATTGGGATGGGCCACCGGGAATACTCCTTCTTAAATGAGCGGTCTGTGGCGTCGATGCGTGGTTATTCCATACAGGGGTGACTGCTTGAAAACTATGTACCAGCCTCAATGAGAGTCGGTGTAGTAATAGCTGACGGTGCCTTGGCATGTACGGGCAAACCTCTGCCCGATGAATACTGGCTGGGAACACATGTAGGTGACGGCATACGCTATTTACTGGTTGCTCCCGCCCGTGTTCCAGAAGGTGGCCCATGCGGTTTGTATCCAGGGCCAAGCTTCGTATTTTATCCATGGCCAAAGCTGTTCTTGGATAGATGGTGGGATCAGTTCCGGGGGCGCGTCGTTATACCAGACACTCCAAGCATAAGTGCCGATGACGATCCCAATTCCGAGCATGATGAAGATGGCTGTTAATGAGCTGAGGATATTCGCGATTGCTTTCAGCGGAGGCGCAATGCATTTGGACAATTTGTGCCCCGCCCACGACATCGCATCTACGAACGTGGCGGGGCTGTCGGCTCGGATGTGGAAGGTCGTGTTGATAGAGCCAGGGGCGATGGTGCTGGGCATGTTCTTATCCTTTTTACTTGGTGTTGGGTGGGGTGTTTTTGGGGATTGCCGAGCGCACGGCTTCGATAACCAGATGTGAATGATTGTCGGAGTAGCGGCCGCGGGTGCCTGCCGACTGGGCTAGCAGGGTAAAGAACTTCTGACCAAGTGTGTCGGCCTCATCCCCTACAAAGAGTGTTAGGATGCGCCGATGGCTGTGGTCGCCGGTCCAGGCTTTCACACGCGCAAATAACCGTTTGGCGTCGGCCTGCTCGTCCACATCCAGAACCTCGTCGCCGTTACGTTCTTCCATACCGACGTCGCCGATCACCACGAGTAGCTGCATCCGTCCGTCGGTCGAACGATCCTGCAGGTAATGCATGCCGTGGTCTATCGCACGCTCGATATCCACGCGGGCGCTCTTGCCTTGCATACCCGCCACAATGCGGGCAATCTGGCGTTGCGATCGACCGCCATCGATCGAGTTGGGTAAGACCTGGGTCAGGGATTGCTGGTGGACGACGGCTTCCCTGAACCCGATCAGACCGATCCTAACTTCGGCGGACATGTCGGGCAGGACTTCCGAGATCAACCGTACTGTTTCGAGAATCCGGGGCTGGGTACTCTTCCAGGACTGAGATAGATCGATCACAAACACCAAGTCAACCCCGACGGTCTCGACAACGCTCTTGAGTACCGCACGATCCAGGCTGCTTTGCTGTCGGGCTGCTTTGGCATCTTTCTGGGATCGAGCAGTCAAGGCACGGGCTTTCTCTGCTTCACTGCGAGCTTTTCTCGCAACGGCGATGGCCTTCTTTTTGTCTTCCACCGCCCTCTGCCGATCTTTCTCGGCCTTGTTTCTTGCGGCGACTGCCCTTGCCCTCGCCTCACGATCGACCCGTTGTTGCTTCAATCCTTCGTTAAGCGATTCCTGAAACTTATCCAAGTCTTTGGATCGCTGGTCCAGTTCACCCTTTTTAGTGTCAGCAGCTAATTGAGATTCTTTGGCCTGTTGCAGGGTTGCGCTTGCCTGTTGCATCGTCGTGTTGGCCTGCTCCATAGTCTCGGTGGCCTGTTGAACGGTGGCCTGGACTTCCGGGACCTGCTGGATGTAAACGAATAAGACCAGGAGGATGACCAGCAATGTGGACAGCAGCAGGTCGCAAAAGGTTGTCATGACCCCGTCGCCCGCCCTGCTTCTTGCTCTTCTTCGATTGCTCACGGAGATCCTCCCTAGCTGTCGAGTAAAGAGGCCACGGCTGCGACCTGGATAATCAAGCGGTCCCCCGCCCTCTCTGCAACGGATGCCAGGCCGCTGACCAGGAATTGACCCGCCGCACCGGCCAGCGTTGTGTAGAACGCGGCCCCCATCCCCGCGAGGCTGGCCTGCAGATTCTGCGTAACCGCCGCACCTTCGGCATTCAGCGCCGCCTCAAAACCAAACAACATCAATGACAGCCCGATCACGGTGCCCAGCAGGCCAGCGGCGGGCAAGCGTGCCCCCGCCTGGCGGCTTTGGTCGAGGATCGCGTCGAGGTCAACTTGGTATGCGTTCAAGAGGGCTTCGGTGCCCGCGACCCGCTTGCCCAGGCGTATCGCTTCGCGTGTACAAAGGAAGCGGCGCAGCAGGCTTGGGTTTTTGCTTTTTTGAGTGAGGAACGCGGTGAGTCCGTGTTTGATAAGTGCGTTGTAATCGTCCTTGCAACGACCAATCTCTTGTTCAATCAAATAGAGCTGGGCCAGGACTCGGATCGCTGCCCAGAGGGCGTAAACCACAACCAGGCCGGTCAGCACCAGGGGGGTTCGGTTGGTAACTACGGCGAATAGGCTGATCCCGGCCATGACGACACAGGTAATCAACCAGCTCACGCCCGAACGCATCGGGCGGTTTTGCGGGAACGGTGAGGGCGGTAAGGCGAATGTAGTCATCTGAAATTCTCATGCAGTGGTGATGAAGAAAATACGGGCAGACGGATCGCGCGGACCTGAAGCAGGATTTCAAGTGCCAGTTGAAGGCGATTAGTTTGCGAGATGCCTTGGTCGGCCTCTCGTTAGGCCGTGTTTTACTCCGGCTCGTAGGTAAGGCCCGATGGCTCCGGCTGGGGCGGCTGGTTCAACGACCCCGCAGGCTGGGTTTGCCCGGCCCAGTAGATCAGGGCGATTACAATAATTATGAAAATCAATCCTCTCATGGGTATGCCTTTCAAGCGTGCTTGGAGCATTGGGAAAAACAAGTCACGACGATTCAAGGGTCTTGTCACACAGTCATTGAGATCGGCGCCAGCGCCACCAGCGAAGGCCCAATCGACACGGGTTCGCGGCCATTGCGGGTGGATGTGCTAAGGAGGTTTCTGGATCTCACAAAAACTTCTCCCGGGTAAAAACCGTCCTATAACACACCGATTATACATCAGGATGTAAAATTATGGAACCTATTTTCCCTAATTTTTCTATATTCACATAAAATGTTATTCTGGGGTATTTTGCGTGTGCGCGCCAACGAATGTTGACGGTGTTTTTACCAGCTTTATATCACAATCATCATGGAATTTACCCCAGCTTCCGCCACCTCCACCTCCTGCAAGCTGGATATAACCCCGCTTGTTTACACCAGGACGGTAAATAAGTCGGTTACGTTTTTTGTCCACAACACCATTGAAGATGAACTGGAGCCTCAAACCGCACGCATCGAGAACGCCGTTAATGTCTGTCACGAATGCATTTTTCACAGCAGCGGGAGCTTTTCGCCCATGCCTCTGCATGTGTTTGATGGCGTATAGAAGCTGGCGTTCTTGATCATTTGTGAGCGTAGGCTTGACCTCGACACATAGGATAGCAGCCGTGTTTACAGCGGTACTGTACTCATCTGCTGGGACTTTAATTACTGCATTTACCCCGGTTTTTCCCGTCATACGCTCAGTATGCCATACATAGTCCGATGATTGCCAGGAATTTAAATATGTGTAACCAGCCGATCGATCGGCGGCTTGGTCCATCGTCGCAGACGTAACGTATGCCGCTAGGACATCGACGTTACGATCCGATTTTTGTTCTGTACTGACATTAGTCATGACAGGCCCATTGTTGGCTATGCCCCATCCAACACAACACAGCACAACGACAGCGGAAGCATAAAACCCCGGATTTTTCACACCATGAAGTATATCACCACATCGGCGTTTTTTCTATAGTGCCAAACAGAGGTGATTGCTCGGGTTAATGAGTACACATAGGACCGGCGACACGCAGGACCATCCGCAAATCACCTAAACCACTATGGGAGGGCTACTTGTTGGCTCTGAAAGCCTGGCCCTACTCCGGCCCGTCTTGGGGGTCGGGAAGCGGGTACGTCTTAGCCTTGCCGCTTGTGAAAAATGAGATCACCTTCTCCTCAAACAGATCCCTGTTTTTATAGTCGCGGAACTGACAGATCAGCTCCCCCTCGTGGCCGGTGATACGCACATCGATCCCGTTGTGTTCCGCACCCATCCCGATCACACGCACCGCCCGCTCCGAGGGTATGTCTTCGATCTTAATAATGCGTATTAGGTCGGGCGTACGGCCGTATCCATCTTCTGTATTCACGTTTCCCCCCGTCCCCCCCGGAATTGTTCCGGTTTTGGGGGTGTGCTATTGGATTATGTCAACCATAGCACGGTGTTCGTGCGTGGCGCAAGGGTTTTATCCTTTGCCGCCCCCGTGATCCCAGATCTGCACATCCTCAAACCGGCCAAAGCCTTTATCGAACGTCGCGACCGCATCGCCATCGGCGGCGGATTGGGCGGCCAGGAAGCAGTCCACGATATCCAGCTTGGTTTGTTTGTAGCGGTACAGCGCGTCGATCGATGCCTGGGCATCTTCACAACGGATGCCCGGTTTGATGAGCAGCTTGGCCATGCTCTCAGCAATCTTTTCACGCGGCTGGTCGTAGACCGATCCCAATACCCACACCGCTTCAACGAGAACGATCTTGTCCAGAATCAGTAAGCAGTCGCCATCGGCGGCTTCCTGGAACAACGCATCGGCCTTCGCGGCCTGGGCCGCATCGTCGTGTGTCAGGAACCGGATCAGGACATTGGTATCAAGCCTGTATCGGATCACGCCCCGTTCCCCCGAATATCCCCCCGAAAATTCTCGGCGACGTGCCGCCGGGCGATGTCCCGGGCCTCATCCTTATCCACGGCAGGCCGGTCGGACCGCAGGCAGCCCGCCAGGTCCATCAGAGACTCGCCTTCGGGCCGAAGCGTCACGCTCTCGCCGTGGATTTCATACAGCAAGCCCTGCCGGGGTTTAAGCCCCAGGGCGTCCCGCACCTGGGCCGGGATCGTGGTTTGCCACCTGTCAGTCAGTGTTGATCTAATCATCGTATACTCCGCAATGCGGTTTATCCATATTGCATTATCGCATATATTAGCCCCCAAGTCCACAAAAATCTCATCCCGGAGCCTCCTTAGGCAGCTATTTCATTCCACTGCTTCCCGTTGAGATACCCTGAAATTATGGGTACCGACACATGAGAACACGTGATAGGCTCAAGGTGTGTATACGACCTATGCCATTGTTGATCCAAGATCGAAGCTATTTGTCTATGTCGGGCAGACTAACGACATGACACGCCGCCAGCGTGAGCACCTTGCCGCCCGCCGTCTTCGGAATCCGCCTGCAGCGAGCGTGAAGGCGCGGCTCAAGCGTATGCACCAGTCCAAGGTCAAGCCCCTGTTCATCGTACTGGAGGTGGTCGAAACGGAGAGCGAGAGCCTCACATCTGAAAACAAGTGGGTAGAGAAGATCGCCGCTCTGGGCCACCCGTTGTACAACCGTTGGGACGAGCACAAGGCGTTAATCGAAGCGGCTGAGCACGCCGACACACGCAGGCTTGAACCCTTGGTATTCGGCAAGGACAAGACCCAGAAAATCGGTTCCTGTGAACCGAATGCCGGTAAGACAGGCTACCGTGTACATCTGGCTGAAGGTGTCGAATTAGTCGGGCCGGTCACCATCGATCTGTTGCCACCGAAGGCCGTGGATGAAGACTGATTAGCCAGGCTGGGAAACTCAACCAAACAATACCACATTCGGTAGGGGGGTTAGCTCTCCTGCCCATGCGGCTTATCGTTACCAAAGGTTGGCCGCCAGCTCTTACGCAGACGCGGTTTGATGCGCGGATTATAAAACTTCCCCGCCCACCGTCGATGCAACATCGGCGAAACAGCCTTGAATTCGGTCTTGATCTTGTGCATTGCCCTCAGCCCGGACGGATGCGTGTCCGTCCTCATTATGGAATGCGACTGAATAGCACGCCCTACGCTCGGTATGCAAGTATTATTTGCCTCAGTAACACGCACGGTCATGGACCGCCGCGTTTATTAACATACGCTTGGCAGAAGGCCAGGTAGTGTTTCTCGGGGTTTTTTACCTTGATGTCCTCGGCAGCTACCCAGCTTCGCCATTGATGCTCGATCTCTTTGGGACACCACCCATGGAGGATACGCCGCGCGTCGTCGTGAGCGAACAGGCTTAGCTGTAGTTCGCGGCCCTTAGCGGGGATGGTCCGGTCTAAGAATTCTGGCTTGGGATTCATCCGCAACACATCGCGATCAAAATGCAGGGTGTAATCCGGGAAGCCGTTTTCGTCCTCATGGCGGCGGACGATGTCGTTGACCATCCGCCTGAACTCACGCAGCGAGGCGGTGGACCCACACAGTTTCTGCAGTTTGTCTAAACGCAGGCCGTGCCACTGACGTTGCTTGCCACATCGTTTACGGCCAATCTCGTAGATTCGTCGTTCAAGCGGGCGACGCAGGCGGAAGTAGTCGGGATTCAGGGTTAGCAGGTCCCGCTGCTGGATGGCGCAGGCCAGCCATTGGGAGATTGTGATAGTGAGTGAGAGCAGCTTCCCTGTGGTGTTGTCGGTTTTTAACTCAACATATTCGAGCAGGCCGAACCAACGATCAGTCTGGATGCCACCGGTCTTGACATTGGTCCGGTAGCGGGTGCCCTCGATCCGTTCGATCATGTCGCATATCGCATCGTAGTCCCGGCCGCCCGTCCGTCTCTGTGTGAAGACCAGGAACGAGTACGGGTCGATCTGGACTCGTCGCGGCGGGGTCTCTCCTTTGTTCGTCGCAGCGACGATCTGTGAGACGACATAGATAATCAGATCCTTGTCATAGATCGTAGGCGTCCCCTTCACGGAGGGACGCACCTCGATCCAGCTATCGCTGTGTTCATAGCGTTTGGGTGACCGGTCCGGCTTCTTGGAGATGGCGTAGAACGGGTGTTCCATCGAGGCCATATCATCCTTCAGGATCACATCCGTCAGTTCACATATAAACAAGTCCCCCTGCGGGTATCTCAAAGGCTTTAAGGTCACTTGTATACGAGTAAAGCAACCTCATGTGCCGTTCAAGCATCGATCGGGAAACACACACACCTATGTGTGGGTAAGTCAATATGGGTACACACAGATGAACGATTTGACCTGTACAAGAGTTGCATAAACACGGCAGGAGGCGTCAGTGTGGATAAGCCAGAGGCGAATCGGCTATTACCCACGCTTTATCGGGAAACACACACGGCGAATCGGGAATCACACACACACGCCACGAAATGAGGTTGAAATTACGGTTGCGAATCAAGACCTTAGCAGGAACAGGGAATCTCTTAACCCAATGACTCTAACCCCCTATAACTCCTAGGCTCCGATGGGGATAACTGCTCACAGGATCATGCTCTACGCAGCCGCACCACAGCCTATCAACGTGCTCACTCCGTCAACCCGCAAGGGGTATGACTTCCGTTGCGCGCGTCGATGTTCTGAGGGTGTCGGCTCCGAAGGAATGTCGATCTTTCCGTCTTTCCAAAGGAATGGCTTGCCAATCAAGACATGTGATGGGAGTGCGAGAGTGTTACAGGATCCACACGAGGATAATGTCCAGTCTAGAAACAGCTTTATTCACCATAGCAGACAGTTGGCATCTGTAGCCATTGCGTCTAAATTGCGAGATCGGGTGCTGCTACCCGTGTAAGCATCCGGTCTTGAGGACCGGGCAGCAAAAGAATCAGGGAATTGGGTACAGATTATTAGCTAACTGACGTATGCAACCGTTGATCATCGACTTTTCGTGGCTATAATTATTGTATGGTCTTCGAGATGCTTTCGGTCAGGAGTGTCAGAATGAAAGTGTTTTTCCAACGACAAGCGACTGTTTTGCTGATACCCGTCATTGCCGTATTAGTTGTTGTGGGGGCGGCTGGGAGGGCACACGCTCAGTCCGAGGTAACGAGTGTGTCTTGCACACTCGTTAATCTAGAACCCTACAAGATCTACTATGTACTGCATTACCCAGTAGGCGAAGGGACTGAACGGACCGTGGGGTGGTGGTCGCTTGAGCCTGGTGAGAAGCGGACGGTTAGGCTCGAATTTGCTATTGGGGTAGCTCCCGAGGTCTACGTTCATGCCCAATCTGGTGATCGGGACGTGGTGCGTTGGGCTTGGAACTTGCAGGATAGCCACAATGGCTTGGTGTACTTTGAGGGGGGCGATCAAGATGTTGTGGTGTTTCAGAGCATCAAGGACGAGAAGATGGACCTGCAGGTTAGAGCAGGCAGCAAAACGCATCCCTTGGAGGGCATGGAGTTGGCTGGTTTCGTACTGGTGCCGCTGTCCGATGCCAAGCACCCACATGGCCTGCATGTTTTTAGCAGTGACCAGTTTGCCAGCATCTTCGATCAGTCAGGATTATCGGCCGCGAAGGATCCCTTGGCCCTATACGCAAAGCGGGCGAAGGTACTGAGTGAAGCTTTTAGCCGCCAGGCTAAATTTCAGAGGTCTTGGCCTAACCCGGGCAGTGACTTCCCGTATTACACCGGCCTCGCGCTTGAAGACCACAACGGAGCCGATTATCCAGGTTTGCTGGTGGCGGCAGTGGACGCCAAAACCACAATTTTCGGGGACGAAATACCATTTCGCGAAGGCGACGTGATCACGACCTTTGGAGGTACCACCGTCTTCCACCCGGCGGGCTTGCATACACTTCTCTACGCACATGCAACAGATCGTGAAAAAGGAATTCAGGTTCCGATCGCGGTGCAATATGTTCGTGATAAGCAGCTCTACAACGTAAATACACTGTTCTTTTTCAACGAGGGACACTGGAAACGAGCGGAAGACGATCTAGAAAAGGCTCATGCTTTTGCGGCGGGGATTGAAGAGACGGTGGGGATGAGTAAGACCGGTGGCGCGGCTGTGGAGGTGGGGGTCAAGAACGTAGGGCGGGCAATATGGAACTTTATCGAATGGAGTGCCGTTGAGGGTGATCCCTGGGAAGATATGGAACCTGTTGAATACCGCAATCCCATTAAGGAGCACTGGGAGATCAGGCAGACCCACGCTCGTTTACAACAGATGTACCCCGATGCGTTTGACGCGGGTACATGGGTTGGGTTTGTTACCCCTTCGGCGCCGAGGCTTCTGTTTACCAAAACTCTTGGTAAAAGTATGGTTAAGCGAGGGCTGTCCCGTACAGCGGCTTCGATCGCTACTTCCGTGACATTGGAGATTGCAGAGGGCGTGATTTGGACCGTGGGGACTTCTTCGCCACTGCAATCACGCGATCAAATTCTTAGCGACATCAAAGCAGTAATACCTTTTTCGGCGGCAGGAGGGTTGATATCAGGCTCTCCTATCCGGCGCACACCAAAATAAGGGAGTTCGAGTGATGCGATTTACAAGATTTGTATGTCTACTGGCCTTAGGGATTACGGCAATTGGTACAGTATCTATAACGGATGCGAGCCAGCCGAAGCGGATGGTGGATCAGGCCACCAGTGCATTTACAGGAACTCAGAGGATGGCAAGGGCCAATATCCATGGTGCAGTCCAGGCGTCCACGCGTCTGAATCACGCAACGAGCCGCTCTATGGGGCAAAGCTTCAATCGTGCCGTGAACAACACGTCATCCAACACGGCTACTAACACTTGGCGTCCGACGTCTGTGTCTAACAGCTCCGCGTCATTAAACCGCCGCACACCGACAGTATCTCCCGATACTTCACGTCAGCAGCGCGAAGCGGTCCAGCGGCAACAGGATACAACACGCCGCCAACAAGTCGACGCTCAGCAGAAATCACAACGTGAGCAACAACAACGTCTGGTCCGTGAACAACAAGATCAGCAGAGAAAGCAACAGGCTAAGAGCCACCAGGAAAAACTTACGCAAGAGAAGCGGCGACAGGATCTTTTGGCCAAATATGACCAGACGATTCCTGTTCAGAACCGAGGTTTTCAAGGAACCTCTAGTAATCAAACCCTCAAGCCCGGAACCGCTATTGATCGATACGGACGTACCGGAGGCGACTATGTTGCCCCCGCTGGGACCCCAAAGGCAGCTCGATCATTGAATCGATCTCCTGAGCGTCCCGTTTATAATATGTATGTGGTTAAGAAGCCGATCCATAATACGGTGGTTGGGCCGGCTGCGGCCGCGCGTGGGCAAGCAGGCGGAGGAACACAGATAATCTTGCCGAAGAATGTTCAGAAGCATCTTGACGACAAGAGTATTCGTGTGGCAAAACCGAAAGACACTAATTTTGTGAAGAACAACTTCAATGGTAATGCACAACCCTAATGACCCGTTCTGAATTGCAATTATGGTTGGATCAAGAAAAAGTCGCTGGATCAGCTTATGACCTTGACGGCCGTTCAATCGAATACACTTACACTCTACGCCACCTGTCCGATGACAGGTGGGCGGTTTTTTATACGGAGCGTAGCCAAGAGATGAACTACCGGGTATTTGAAAGTGAGCATCTAGCTTGTGTGGAGATACTCTACGATTTACTCCGCGATCACACGGCGTGTGTTGCTGCGAAGCAGTAAACCAATATTCCCATCAAGTTCCGCGTGGCCTCGTCATCACTCAGTTGTTATGACCTGCTTTCGCATAGGCATCTGTTAATGAGGCAGAGGTCAAATGCCGGGCATGGCTAGGGTTTCGGAAAAAAATCTTGTACTACTTTTTGGGTCAATTATACGCCTTCATCTTAATCCCAGCGCGCATGTACGGCGCATGTTAGGCATTGCGCTATGGGTGGGTTGGTGCGATGATGTGGCCTTCACGACACGGAGGTCCACGCCATGCATATCCAAACACACGAACCGATCGAAC
>JAJRRS010000164.1 GCA_024279275.1 Planctomycetota bacterium
CACCGGGACCAGGGGATGCAGACGTTCACGGACAGCCTGGTGGACTTGGTAGACAAGCAATATATCCACCCGAAGGTGGCGATGGAGGTGGCGAACTCGCCGGACGAGATCAAGATGCGCCTGCGTGGGATCTCGGTCTGATTCGCGTTTAATGGCGGAGGCTTCTGGGGTTATGGCCATCCAACTTTGGGATAGATTTTCCGGGTGCATGTGCTGTTCGCTGGCGGGTGGGTTCAAGTCAGGCTTGCCAACCCTGCGAATGGCATAAAGGCATTCTCCAAGCGCCGGTCTCGCTGGAAGCCGATCAACGGCCACGCATTGCCCATGTCTAGATTAAAACGTCCTATTAATAAGCAGAGGCTTTAGGAAGTTTGTGTCTTCCACATTTTTTACAGACATTGAACCTCACAAGAGCGCAAGATCGTTTGTAAGAGTAGAAGGGTGTTCTGTACTACGCAGACAACCGCCTCAAAAGCGAACAGATACCTAAGGAGGCACATGATGAAACGCCCCATGCTCGCACTATCGATGGCAACCGCAATGACACTCTCCGGACCGGCCCTTGCCGGGCCTCCTCCCGGACACAACTTTTTTCGCGGTTCAACCTTCATGCGAAGGCCTAACCCCCGACCCCGTCCTCCCGTAGTCCAACAGACCAGTGCCGCTGTGTCTGAGGCAGCGAAGTTCCGCTGGAAGTCCGAGCTTCGTTGGGTCGGCGGTCACAAGTACCGCCGCATCGTTCGTATCCGCGAACCGACCGATTAAAAAGGCCCACCCCCTCAGCTCGTGGCGAGTGGTTCTCACCCTCGCCACGGGCCTTTTTTCTAGAGCTTTACCCAAAGGGTCCTGATATGGCACCCAAGAAACGCCGAACAGACAATGCTTCGAAATGCTCGGTGCTCCAGAGACGAGATCTCGAGATTTCGCATCTGTCGATCGCAGCGCGAGCTTACTGTATCTGGCTCCATCAGGGCCGCCCCGTTGGCCAGGACATGGCTAATTGGCTTGAAGCCGAGTCAGAACTCAACCGGGCTGCTGTTTTGGGTAATGAGGTTGCGTACAAGGCTTTGTCGGTTGATCTTGAGCGGAGTGACATAACGCATAGGGGGCTAACTTCAACCATCAGTTAGGTAGGAGGCCATAGTCGATGAAACAGCGCCTTAGAACGGTCGCGTTAGCCGTTGTCACGGGGCTCATAATACTACTTCTGTTATCCGGGTGTATGTGCATGGGAGACAAGGATAAGGCAGAAACGAGCCACGCCGACCATCCACCGAGCGGTACACAGCCGTGACGCCGGCGCTAAGAATAAATGGAGGACTACTCGATGAAATTGCATATCAAATCGACCGTATTTGCTCTTGTCATCGGCTTTTCAGCGGTAGTGTTTGTGCCGGGGTGCGCTTCCATCGGGCGTGTTGTAACCGCCGATGAGCAGACGCATGTCTACATGGAAGGCATGATGTGCCCGAAGTGCGAAACTGTCTGGGTGGCGGAGTGCAAGCGCCACGGGCCTCGTAAAGTGACCCGACTCAGCTACTCGCGTGAGATGACATGCCCGGATTGTGACGTGATGGCTAATAGCCAGCTTCTTAAGGATGGCAAGGTGATACTGCACGAATGCCCGGCATGCAAGGTCACCCCGAAGCCAATTCAGCCCTTGGATCCCGAATTTTACTCGGAACCAAGTGGATGATTCAATATCTCGTCAGTCGGCCCAAACATCTGTCTGGCAGAGCCTTACCGAACGTCTCCTTGCCGTAACAACAACCCCGCCACCCATTGGCGGGGTTGTTGTTATTATGCCAGAGTCGGCTATGTATTACCTGTCCCGTTGCGGCAGTCTCTCGAATTTTAACGGATACCGTTGAACCTGAAGGGACGCCCGGATCGTTTATATAGGTGAGAACTGTGACAAACGACCCTGTAAGCGATGAACAACAAAGACGATTCACTCAGCTCGCCTGGCCGTACCTGGCGACGGTGCTGCGGACGGCCCGCTATGTGGCCTCAAGCGAGGCGGATGCGGAAGACCTGGCTCAGGACACCATGATTAAGGCTATGAGAGCCATCGACAGTTTTCGAGACGGAACGGATATGAAGGCTTGGCTCACCACCATTCTGAAAAGGACGTTCATTGATAAGTTGAGGGCAGACCAGAGGCGTATTCAGCCCCAGGGGCTTGGCGATGTGGATCACGTCGCGGGTCCAAACGTACCCGTCGGTGCATTCGATGATGACTGGCCCGAGCCCGAGGAGTTGCTGAACCAGTTCGAGGACGAGGCTGTGATCGAAGCCTTAAAGAGGTTGCCCGAGGATATCCGCTGGACACTGATATTGGTGGATGTCGAGCAAATGGATCAGACCTCGGCGGCGGGCGTGCTGGAAGTCCCGGTTGGGACCATAAAATCTCGTGCCCACTACGGCCGAAAGATGTTGCGAGACCTGTTGTATCAGATGGCACAGAAGCGGGGTTGGGTAACTGCAGTTGAGAACCCCTCATTATGAAATACGAGAACCCCAATCACGAACGGCTCGATGAAGCAACGCGGCGGCGTCTGGCCAGGCTGGCCAGCAAGCCTGTTGATACCACGCGGCTGGAGGCACGTCTGAACAAGGCGATCGAGTCCCAGCAACCCTCTAATCACCTAATACAATCCACGCGGCTTCGTTGGTGGCGACCGGTAAGCCGGGTCGCGGCGATGGTCGCGGTGGTAGGCTTGATCGGCCTGTTGTTTACATCCATGGGTAGCAACCCCGCTATAGCGTCCACAACTGATCTCGTACGCGTGCACCGCGAAGTTATGGCGGGCGAGCCGGGCCTGGTGCCCGTCGCGAACTTCGCCCAAGCGACCGACGCCATCCAGCGCATGTGGCCCCAGGCGCCCAAGCTGCCCGAGCCGACGGTCGGACAGATCAAGGCCTCGTGCCTGCATAACGTGGCCGATCATGACGTGGCTTGCCTGAAGCTGGAGTTTAATGGCGAGCCGATCACGATGGTCGTGGGCCACTCCCGCGAGATTGTCTGTTCGGCCGCGCATCGGCAGGTCTCACGAGATGGGCGAACCTATTTGGTACATGACCGGGACGGCGTTCGGATGGTGATGATCAGCAGCCAAGGCCGCTGGGTCTGCCTGATGGGGAGCCTGAGCATCGATGAACTGATCGAAGTGGCGGATGGGCTACGGTTTTGAGCTTTCATCCGAGGGCACTGGGATATCGGGTCTGTGTCGAGGTGTTGAAAATGGCGAAAATCTTAGCCCCAATGAACTTAGCCCAGGGATCGATTCGTTTATAAATATGAACCCATGGCTTTATTCGCTCTGACATCCCGTATCCTTCTTACCCTCTGGGTCGCGGCCAGCGCGATGGTATGCTGCTGCACGATCGGCAAGGCTGGAGATATCAATGGCAGTGGCTCTCTGCAGCCTCTTGCGATGCTTGAGTCAGCTAATCAGCACGCCTGTGGCAGAGCGTCTACACCGGTGTCCTCACCTACGCCGACACCATTCTCGGGTAAGGAGCACGCACCGGGATTCTGTCCAGACTGCCCAGAGTCAGTCTTCTCGTTCGATAACATGCCTGACACAACCCTTATGGGTTCCAGCCCGATCCTTCCTGATACCCTTTCATTTACCGGCCCGCTTCAGATGGCCGGCAGATTGAATCCTGCCGCACCACATCGCGGCATGGTGGCCAAGCCCCAAGGAGCGTTTGGCGGGGATTCTCTGCGCACACTGTGTCGGCTCCTGACGATCTAGCGCACCCCGACGTCACCCCCCCCCACTATCTCTACACGCTGATCTAAAAACACGGTTATACGACCCTCGTTTTGGACACTCCCCGATTGTCTGTTATATCTCTGAAGGAAAGCCTCGCCATGAACCATGTTCTACACCGTTCACTGACTGCACACTTGGTGGTCGTCTTGATCGCTTCCTGGACTTCGACCATCTGGGCCCAACATGACTCCAACCCCGAAAACGCCGTCACGCATGCAGCGGCCCCGACGGGCGATCCTTATACACTCGACGTCGATCCCGTGACCGGGGACAAGCTGCCGGGCATAAAGCAGCAGATCACCATCAACCACGAAGGCCGCGAACTGCGATTTGGGAGTACCGACTCGGTAGAACAGTTCAAGGCGGATCCCGGCAGATACCTGCCCTCCGTGGATGAACTGGTCATAGCGCAGCAGTTGCCGTACTACCCATTAGAAACCTGCATCGTGTCTGGGAACAAACTCGGCGGCGAGATGGGCGACCCGATCGACTTGGTCTACAAGAATCGGCTGGTACGTTTGTGCTGCCCGATGTGTGAGGGGGCCTTAGCGAAGGATACGGCGACTTATCTAGACAAGCTGGACGAGGCGGTCAAACAACAGCAGATGCAAGACTACCCGCTTACGACATGCCCGGTATCCGGCGGCAAGCTCGGCGCGATGGGTGATCCGATTGATGTGGTGATCGCCAACCGTCTGGTACGCCTCTGCTGCGACGGC
>JAJRRS010000165.1 GCA_024279275.1 Planctomycetota bacterium
CGGGATCAACTTCGTCAAGCAGATCGAAAAGCAATGCGAAGAGATCGGCGTCGGCTGGGTCGCTTCGATCTGTGGGCGCTACTACGCCATGGACCGCGACAACCGCTGGGAACGCGTCAAGCAGGCCTATGACCTGCTCACCGGACGGGTAGAAGAAACCGGGGGCGTTCCCGAATTCGACACCGCCGAAGAAGCGATCCAGAACTACTACGACAACCCCACCAACGACAGCCAGCAGGGCGATGAATTCATCACGCCCCGCCTCGTCGGGGATGCGGACCCGGTGAAGGACGGCGACACCGTTATCTTCTACAACTACCGGGGCGACCGCCCACGCGAAATTACTCGCGCCTTTGTCATGGACGAGTTTTATGGCCACGTTGCAGAGTCCCCCGACACCGGCGAAAAGGGCTTCGAACGCGGCGATAAACTTGACATCACATACGTCACCATGACCGCCTACCAGGAAGAGCTTAACGCTCTGGTCAACGTGGCCTACCCCAAGGCCGGGAAGATGGAAAGTATCGGCGGGGCGTACCTCTCGGAGTTAGGCAAGACACAGTTTCGTTGTGCTGAGACAGAGAAGTTTCCGCACGTCACGTTCTTCTTCAACGACTACCGCGAAGATCCTTTCCCCGGCGAATCCCGGGAGATGGCGCAGTCGCCCAAGGTCGCAACCTATGACCTTCAGCCCGAGATGAGCGCCCAGAAAATCTGCGACCTGGTACTTGGTCGGATCAGTGCGGAGGATGGCGAAGACATGATTATCGTCAACTTCGCCAACTGCGACATGGTCGGGCACACCGGCAAACTCGACGCGGCGATCAAAGCAGTGCAGGTCGTCGACGAATGTGTCAGCAAGATCGTTGATGCCACGCTCGCCAAGGGCGGCAAGCTCATCGTCACCGCCGACCACGGCAACGCCGAACAGATGTTTGATCCTATCACCAACGCACCACACACAGCGCACACACTCTACGATGTTGATTGCATCATCGTCGATGCCGACCTGGCAGCCGATACGCCGTTGCGTGCGGGCGGACGATTGGCGGATGTGTTCCCCACGGCGCTGCATCTTATGGGCTTGGATAAGCCTGCGGAAATGACGGGCGTGAGTCTTTTAGAGCTTGACGGATGAACAACTTTGTTGGCTGGACCCTGATCGGGCTGTGTATCGCCTGGGGCGCACAGGCGGTCCTGGCGATGGTCGCGCAGAGGAAGTTGGCTAAGCGTGCGAAGAACCCGCAGACCGAAAGGTTTGCGGCGTACCGCCCTACTGCTGCGTTGATCGTGCCGTTTAAGGGTGTTGAGCCGGCGCTTCAAGGCAACCTCCAGAGTTTGTTTACGCAGGATTATCCTGACTATCGGGTGTTGCTGATCGTTGAGGATGAGTCTGATCCGGCGTATCCGCTGTTGCGTGATGCGATGGCTCAATATCCCGGGCGTCAGGCGGACATTGTTTTTGCGGGGGTTGCTGGGCCGAACGAGGGGCAGAAGGTGCACAACCTTTTGGCGGCGCTTGAGAAACTGAAACAGGATGATGCGGGGGAAGAGGTCTGGGTGTTTGCGGATTCGGATGCGGTGCCCGGGTTGAATTGGATGGGTGAACTGGTCGGGCCGTTGTGGCAGGATCGCACGGCTGTGACGACCGGGTTCCGCTGGTTGATTCCGCAAGCGGCAGAGGGTGACTCCGGGAAAGTTTCCGGGGGCGGGGGGCCGTCGTTCTGGTCGAAGATTGCGAGCATTCTTAATAGTTCCACGACGGGGATGATTCGTAACGAAACTTTTACGCATGCCTGGGGTGGGTCGATGGCGATGCGTGTGAGTACCGCGATGGAGGCCGATCTGGTTGGGCGGTGGCGGGGGTCGATCAGCGATGATTATCAGGTGACGCGGATGTGTCGGGATTTGGGCAAGCGGGTTTATTTTGTGCCTGAATGCCTGGTTGCTTCGCCGGTGGATTATGATTTTGCGGGGCTGTGTGACTTTGCGTATCGGCAATACGTTATTACTCGGATCCATGCGCCGTTTGTTTTTGTTGCTGCACTCTTTATTAATTCGCTTTATTTTTTAGGACTTGCGTCCGCAGTGACGCTGCTGATTCAGCCGGCTACGCGGCATCACACGCGCTTTGCGATTGGAGTTTTTGTGCTGGTATTTGTGGCTAATCAGGTGCGTGCGGGCTTTCGTCGGAGCGTGGTACGGGCTGCGTTGGGTGAAGAGGTTGCGGAGCAATTGCGGGCTACTTTGATATTAGACCGCTGGGCTACGCCGGTGTGGTTGGGGATTAATTGGGTGCTGCTGGTGCGTGCGGTATTTGGCAAGACGATTTCCTGGCGTGATATTCGGTATCGGATTGATGGGCCACAGGATATTCGGCGGCTGTAGGGGTTGGGCACGGAGCGTACGGAGGGGGAGTGTCCGCAGATTGCGCAGATGACACAGATTTAAGAAGGGACGCGACAAGTCGCGGCGCTTCGCGTGGCCCTTGCGCCTGTGGCTCTTGATCTTCGACCGTTACCTGTGTTTTTTGGATTTGCGTGCCAGTCTGCCGACGGTGCGTTTGATGGTGTCGGCGGCTTCGGTGATGGCGAGGTAGAGGTCTTCGTGTAGCTTCTTGACGAGGACCGGCTCGCGGCGGAAGTCCAGATCGACCTGTACCTGGCATGATTTATCAACGCCGCCCTTTGGGCCGTTCTCGTCGCGTACGGTGATCGCTACGGCACGGATGTGGGTGGCGTGCTGGTCCAGTGCGGCGGTGAGGCGGTCACGGACGTGAAGGTCGATCGCCTCGGTCATCTCGAAACCGTCGTGTCGAATAGTCAGGTTCATGGGTCGATCCTTTCTCTGCAAATAGTACGCAGGCAACGGTTGAAAGTTCGGTGGACCGATATAAAACGGTGCGTATTTTTATCATGTTTGTGGTGTGAATCTGATTCGCAATATTGGTTGAAGGTGGTTGGTTGGGCTGGGGATGATCCGGGGTGGTCACGGAGCGAACGGAGGCACAGAGACACGGAGAAGACGGCAGAGGGGTTCATCGCAAAGGACGCGGAGGGCGCGGAGGGATACGGGTAGAGGAGGTATCCGCCGATTGCGCAGATGGCGCAGATTAAGAAGGGACGCGACAAGTCGCGGCGCTTCGTGGGTGGGGGTAATGGATTTTTGTCAGGTGTTTGGAAAACTGCCGGATACCCCACCGAAGCACCGGGGCGGTGCATCAGTGGGCTTTGGTAAGAGTTTTTCGAGGGTCTTGTTTGTATTACGCGGTGTTCTCGGTGTTCTCTATGTTCTCTGGTGTGACGGGCTGGTCGCGAGCGACCAGGCTAAACTCGAAATTACACTCCTCACGGGGTTCCGGCGGTAACGGCAGGCGCGGGACGTCGGGACCAGGCCGGGGCCGTGTCCTGTTTATCCGTCATCTGGCCGGGGCGATCCGTTACCAAGTCCCCCCCCGCCCCCGGAGCTTGGATGAAGTTTCATCCGTTGCGTTCCCGGGGGTCGGGATCCCGGATGTGTAGCAGATGGAATCTGTCACACATCCGGGGGTGGGGGCAGCCCTCGAGTCCTGGTCCTTTTAATCTTTGGATACTCAGGGTAACTGTCGATCGCCGTCGTGAGGTTGTCGGCAGGCGCCCCCGGCCCCCGGATATCAATCCAGGAATAAGTTGCGTCTCCACTCTTGGCTGATTTGCCGGGGTTGTGCGCATGGGGGCGGTTTTGTAAGCCGACGGGGGTGATGTAAGTCGTGGCGATAAGGGCGATATGTGGTTTTGTGTTGTCATGTATTTTTTATCGGGGAATGGGTGGATTTGTGCGCACGGGGATGGTTAGGGGTAGTGAACCGCCAAGGCGCGGAGTGTGCGAAGTGAGGCAGGAAGATAAGGCGGTGGCACGGAGCACACGGAGTCACGGAGGACGATGGGAGATGGGGGAGGGGCGGGAAGAAGGTAAGGCGGTATCACGGAGGGCGCGGAGACGCGGAGACACGGAGGAAGGCAGGGGGAGGGATGTTGTGTTGTTTGTGGGTGGCGGTGCTTGCGTGCCGGGGCTGGGGAGCGGGAAGAGGGGTTCACCGCAGAGTGCGCGGAGGTCGCAGAGGGGGGAGGGGAGGGAAGGCGGTGGCACGGAGGACGATGGGAGATGGGGGAGGGGCGGGAAGAAGGTGAGGCGGTATCACGGAGGGCGCGGAGACGTGGAGACACGGAGGAAGCCGGGGGGAGGGATGTTGTGTTGTTTGTGGCTGGCGGTGCTTGCGTGCCGGGGCTGGGGGCGGGAAGAGGGGTTCGCCGCAGGGTGCGCGGAGGTCGCAGAGGGGGGAGGATTTGGGTTTTAATGTACTCATCCCCATCGCGAAAAGAACTCGTGCGTCAGTTCGTTGTACCGTCCCACGTTCAGGAGAACGTGGGCTTCACAGACGCACGAGTATTTAATGGGATGGGTATCACCCCCTTTTTCTTCCTCACTTGCTCTTCGCGGCGGCCTTGCGGGCTTTGCGTTCTTTTTTTTCCTTGGCGGTGAGCTTGGGCTTGTTCTTGGTGTCCGTGCGCTTGTTTTGATTTTTGTTGGCCATGGTTGCGGTCTTTCAGATAGGGTCGACCGACACAGAGCAGAAGATCCCCAACCACGTCAGGGTACGCTCCGGTATGAGTTTATCAGAATGGGGGATGGGGGCGTGAGGATAGTCGGTATCCGACACGGCGGATTAAATCTAAGGTTCCTGACACCTTTTTCGGCCTCTTATTCGCCCTCGCTATCGACTGCCCCCTTAGATTTTCCTGTTTAAGGTTCCTGACACCTTTTCCGCCCCCTATCTTATTCATCATCTCCCAATAAACGGTCTAATGATTCAAGAACCTCATCGACTCGATGCGCTTTACGTCTTGCCAACTCATACATTTTCAACAGCCGACGATAGTGATCCTCATCATCACTATTCGTGACGCGCAAAGTATCTACTAAAGACCCGAATTCATTAATTACCTGTATGGATATTGAGCGTTTTTGCACTATTGCACCGCCCAACAAAGTTGCTACATGCTCTTCACCTGTGTCTTTTTTTACTATTACAGAAATAGGACCTAAAGAAACGGAGTACGCATCGTCATTTGAAGTTTCTTCCCAATCAAGTTCAGTATTCTCGGTTTTTAAAATAAGCTTGTTGATTATGGATTGATATTCTTTTGGTAGTGGCATGTTATTCTCCTGCCTGTAGTTCAGCCAATGCCGAAATTTCGTGTAATTTGGTGTCTAATTTCGCAGCAAAATCTAGACACCGACTATACTGGCGATTAGTAACAACTGATTCCCTTGCAAGTTTGTCTAGGGTATTATGTAGCATTAGCGATTGTACGATCATATTCTGCCACTCTTTTTCGTCAGTAGTTTCGTGTTTTAAAGAGATTGCTTTTGCTCTAGCCAGATCTCTGCGCAACTGCTGTGCTTTACTTGAAGCCGAGCCATATTTATTCTGCCGAATCAAGTAATTCAATTCGATACTTAACGCACATAATTTAGTCATATCAACCAAGGCAATCACTCTACTGACTCTAGCTGCAGCTTCCATAACGCTCGCACTGGCTTCTTGGGCTGCCGTTGAAGCTGCTTCTGCTGAAGATCGTACTTTACGAATCTGAAATACCGCAATCATCAATGCTGCAATACCTATTGATGAGCTAATTACATCAAAAACAAGAGAAGATACATTGTATGATATGCCTCCCTGAAAAAAACTATTTGCCCAATTAAACAGGGCAAGCAAGAAGTTATTTAGGGACTCTACCATTGTTGAATTCAGTATATCAGGCGAACGACAAAAACGGCGGGACAGCGTTTCGGCCGTCCCGCCGTGTGCGGTTAATTCGAGTTGTTGCCCGGGTTCATCATTTGAGTATACCTTAGTAACCCATGTCGTCCATGCCGCCGCCGGCTGGGGCCTTCTTTTTGTCCTTGATTTCACTGACGACGGCGTCGGTGGTCAGGAGTAGGCCGGCGATGGAGGCGGCGTTTTGCAGGGCGATGCGTTCGACCTTGGTGGGGACGATGACGCCTTGCTTGATGAGGTCGCCGTAGGTCTGGGTCATGGCGTTGAAGCCGTAGTTGGCTTCGGACTTCAACTCGACGTTGTTTGCGACGACTGAGCCGTCGAGGCCGCAGTTTTCGGCGATCTGCTTGATGGGAGCGGAGACGGCGCGGCGAACGATTTCGACGCCGAGGTTTTCGTCGCCGACGAGGCCTTCGATTTTGTCGAGTGCTTTACGGGCACGGAGGACGGCGACGCCGCCGCCTGGGAGGATGCCTTCCTGTACTGCTGCGCGGCAGGCGTGGACGGCGTCTTCGACGCGGGCCTTCTTTTCTTTCATCTCGGATTCGGTAGCTGCACCGACGTTGATCTGTGCGACGCCGCCTGCGAGTTTGGCGAGGCGCTCCTGGAGCTTCTCGACGTCGTAATCGCTGGTGGTGCGTTCGATCTGGGCCTTGATGGCGGAGATGCGAGCCTTGATGTCGGCCGTTTTGCCGGCACCTTCGATGATGGTGGTGTTGTCCTTGTCGATGATGAGCTTCTTGGCGCGGCCGAGGTCGGAAAGCTCGAGTTTTTCGACGTCGATGCCTAGCTCTTCCATGATGGCACGGCCGCCGGTGAGGGTGGCGATGTCTTCGAGCATTTCCTTACGACGGTCGCCGAAGCCTGGGGCCTTGACGGCGACGATCTTGAGGACGCCTCGGAGCTTGTTGACGACGAGTGTGGCGAGAGCTTCTGAATCGATGTCTTCTGCGACGATCAGGAGGGCTTTGCCTGACTCGGCGATCTTGCCGAGGATGGGGATGAGGTCTTTGGCGCTGCTGATTTTCTTTTCGTGGATGAGGACGTAGGCGTCTTCGAGGACGGCCTGCATGTCGGTGGGGTCGGTGACGAAGTGTGGGGAGAGGTATCCCTTGTCGAACTGCATGCCTTCGACGAGTTCGACGTAGGTGTCGAGTGATTGGCCTTCTTCGACGGTGATGACGCCGTCCTTGCCGACCTTGTCCATGGCTTCGGCGATGATCTGGCCGATCTTAGCGTCCTGGTTGGCGGAGCAGGTGCCGACCTGAGCGACTTCCTTGGAGTTGCTGACCTTTTTGGAGGTCTTTTCGAGTTGAGCGACGAGAGCGACGACTGCTTTGTCGATGCCGCGACGGACCTGGTTGGCGTTAGCGCCGGCGGTGATATTTTTGAGGCCTTCGGTGAAGATGGCTTCGGCGTAGATGGTGGCGGTGGTGGTGCCGTCGCCTGCGTCCTTACTGGACTTGGAGGCGACTTCCTTGACCATTTGAGCGCCGATATTTTCGACGGGGTCTTCGATCTCGATTTCCTTGGCGACTGATACGCCGTCCTTGGTGATGGTTGGGCTGCCGAAGGATTTTTCGATGACGACGACGCGGCCTGATGGGCCGAGGGTTACTTTGACAGCTTTGGCGAGCTTGGCGACGCCGCGGCGGATGGCTTCACGGGCTTCGTTGTCGAAGATGATTTGTTTGGCGGGCATGTTGTTATTCCTTGGTGTGGGTCAGGGTGTGCCTGACGGTTTGTTTTTAATTGGTTCCACGGACGGCGTCCGTGGGCTTCTCCGGGGGGAGGGGGACCCGGGATGACATCCCGGGCTTTATACAGAAGCGGGGATGATGTTGCGGGGTTGCGGGGACCCGGGATGGCATCCCGGGCTTTATGAAGAGCGCGGGGATGCGTTGCCGGGGGGAGGATTATTCGACGATGGCTAGTACTTCGTCGGCGGACATGACGAGGTATTCCTTGCCGTCGAGCTTGAGTTCGCTGCCGCCCCACTTGTTGAGGATGATGGTGTCGCCCTTCTTGATGCCGATGGGAGCGCGTTCGCCGTTGTCGAGGACTTTGCCTTCGCCGACGGCGATGACTTTGGCTTGCTGAGGTTTTTCGGCTGCGCCTTCGGGTAGGAAGATGCCTGAGGTTGTTTTGGTTTCGGCTTCGAGGCGTTGTACGAGGATCTTGTCGCCGAGGGGTCGGATTTTCATGGTGTAGGTCCTTGGGTATGGGGTCTTGGGTTTAGGTTCTTGGTTAGTAATGATTCGGTTTGTTAAGACGCGACAAGTCGCGGCGTTTCGTGGGAGGTTGTTGGTTGGGGTTGGTTGTTGGTGTTATTTATTGAGGAAGCGGAGGCGGCGCTAAACGGCAAGCCAGTGTGCTGTATTTAAGGGTGGTTTGTTCTCATAACTAAGGGTTAACGGCTAATGGTTCAGGGTTTTTAATTGCTTGGCCAGGCGCCTTCGTATTGGCGGTCGATGAGTCGGCGGATGACGGCGAGCATGTCTTCGAGGTCGCTTGGTTGGTTGACGACGGAGAAGGCACCGAGGCGGAGTGCTTCGTTGAGGAAGCGCTGGGCCTGGATGCGTGCGATGGCTCGGCTGTTGACCATGACGATGGGCGGCCGGGTGGGCTGGCGTTTGAGGACTTCGAGTATCCACAGGCCTTGGGCTTCACCCCCCCCGCCCCCGGATATGCCGCCGCCGGATAGGCCGACCCCGGAGTTGGAACCTGTCACGCCAAGGGTGCCGGCCCCCGGGGTGGGGTCTTCTTGTGGTGTGGCGAGGTCGATGAGAGCGGCGTGGATTTCGAGGTCGTTGACCATGTCGACGGCTTCTCTGCCGGTGCGTGCGATGTAGGCTTTGACGCCTTGGGGTTCCAGGAGTCGTGGGAGTTGGCGGGTCCAGTGGCCGGCGGAGTGCTGGCGGTCCTCGGTGAGCAGGACGTTGAAGCGGGCGGCGGGTTGGTTGGGCGTGGTCATCATGACGTGCTATATAGATGGCAAGCCCGGTGCCAGGCCTTAGAGACCGGCGGTTATTATAAATATCTATTTAAGCTGTGGTTAGGTGGTGGGTATATAGGCGAGTCGAGGGGATGGACTGCCGGGAAGGGGTGGGAGGTATCTATGTGGTGTCGAATTGGCAGGTTGCCAGGGTGCCGACGACGATGTCGAGCATCTGGGTGAGGGTTTTGTGGTCCATGGCGGGGGCGGGCATTAGGACGAGGGTGTTGCCCAGGGGGCGGATGATTAGGCCTTGGGATAGAGCTTTTTTGCAGATGTTGGCGCCTGCGCGGCGGGCGAAGTCGATCCCGGCCCCGGCCCCGGAAGGTTCGGTGCCGGACCCGGCAGTATCCCTCGAATCATTTTGGCTTGCTTTGTCTAGTTCGATGCCGACCATGAGGCCGCGTTGGCGGATGTCTATTACGTTGGGGTGGTTTTGGAGGGGGGCTAATTTTTCCTGGATGAGTTGGGTGGATTGGTTGATGTGGGTTAGGAGGTTGTTTTGTTTGAAGAGGTTTAGGGATGCGATGGCTGCGGCGCAGGCCAGGGGGTTGCCGGTGTAGGTGTGGCCGTGGTAGAGGGTTTTGGGTGGACGCTCGTTGGGGGGGCTGGTGAAGGCTTGTTCGATTTTGTCGGTGGTGATGGTGGCGGCGAGGGGGAGGTATCCGCCGGTGATGCCTTTGGCGAGGCAGAGGATGTCGGGGGTGACTTGGTCGTGTGCGCAGGCGAGGAACTTGCCGGTTCGGCCGAAGCCTGTGGCGACTTCGTCGGCGATGAGAAGGACGTTGTGTTTTTTGGCGAGGTCGGCGATGGCTTTCACGAAGCCTGGGGGTTGGCAGATCATGCCGGCTGCGCCCTGCATGACGGGTTCGATGACGATGGCGGCGGTCTGGTGGGCCTGGGTGGTGAGGAGGTTGTCGAGTTGGTTTAGGGCTTCGTTCATCAATGTCCGATTCAGATCGACATCTTCACTTGGCCACACGCTCTTCTGCGAAGAGCTGGTAAACGATGGGCTGCGCAGGGGGTCGATGTGGGGGAAGGTTTGTACGTCGAATGCCATGGAGATGAAGGGTTTGTGGAAGAGTTCGCTGAAGCCGACGGACATGGATCCGGTGGTGTCGCCGTGGTAGGCGCCGGCGAGTCCGATGAATTTGTTTTTGTCGGGCTTGCCGGTGTGGAACCAGTATCCGACGGCCATCTTGAAGGCGACTTCGACGGCGGTGGCTCCGGCGTCGGAGTAGAAGATTTTAGTTAGGGGTTGGGGGTTAGGGATTGGGGATTGGGGGGGGGAGTCAGAAGTGAGACATTCGTTGACTGTGTCGCAGAGCATGGCGGCGAATTCGATGCTTGGTGGGGAGGCGAGGCCAAGGAGTGTGGTGTGTGCGACTTTGTTGAGTTGGTTGCGGATGGCTTGGTCTATTTGTGGGACTTGGTGGCCGTGGACGTTGCACCAGAGGCTGGAGACGCCGTCGATGTAGCGGTTGCCGTCGGTGTCGATGAGGTGGAAGCCCTGGGCGCGGTCGATGATCAGGGGGGTGTGATCGCGCCATTGGCGCATGGGCGTGAAGGGGTGCCAGACGTGTTGATGGTCGAGTTTAGCGAGGCGTTTGGTGTCACACATGGTTGTCAGGATAGCCGAGCGTGGGTGGGCGTCCATATGGGGGCAAAAACTTGGTAATGCGAGGGTGGAGTCTTATACTGGTGAGGGATTTCCGGGGCGTATGACAACCCGATTTCTTGACGCCGAAGGAGGCTTACGTTGGCGACTTACAGCACGACTGATATCCGAAACATCGCCTTGGTGGGGCACGCAGGTGCGGGTAAAACCATGCTGACCGAGGCATTGATGTACAAGGCCGGCGTGCTGAGGGAGATGGGGCGTCCGGGTGACTTGATAAGCGACTTCACGGATGAGGAGAAGGAGCACGGGCACAGTTTATTCAACGCGATCGTTCACTGTGACTATCAGGATCGTCATATCAATTTGATTGATACGCCGGGTTCGCCTGACTTTATTGGTCAGACGATCAGTGCGATGCCGGCGGTGGAGACGGTGGCGGTTGTCATCAATGCCCAGGCGGGGATTGAATCGCTGACGCGGAGGCTGATGGATCGGGCGAAGGATCGGAACCTGTGCCGGATGATCGTGATCAATAAGATTGATGCGGAGGGTGTGGACCTGCCGGACTTGGTGAAGTCGATTCAGGAGATTTTTGGGAAGGAATGCCTGCCGGTGAATCTGCCGGCGCAGGGGGGGAAGGCGGTGGTGGATTGTTTTTTCAATCCCACGGGTGAGAGCGACTTCGGCTCGGTGGATGAGGCGCATACGGCGATCGTCGATCAGGTGGTGGAGGTGGACGAGAAGCTGATGGAGGTTTATCTGGATCAGGGTGAGGTGAAGCCTGAGCAGTTGCACGAGCCGTTCGAGCGTGCGTTGCGTGAGGGGCACCTGATCCCGATCTGCTTCACGGCGGCGCACCCGCATGAAGATATGAGCAACCCGGTGGGTATCGAGGCTTTGCTGGATGTGTTTGTGAAGCTGGCACCGAATCCCAAGGAGGGGAACCCTCGGCCGTTCTTCAAGGGCGCGGATTCTGAGCATGAGATTCATGCGGATGCGGACCCGGACAATCATGTGTTGGCTCACGTATTTAATGTGCGGGTCGATCCGTTTGCTGGGAAGTTGTGCATGTTCCGGGTGCATCAGGGGACGATCCGCAAGGACTCGCAGCTATTTATCGGCGATCCGGTGGCGGGTGAGAGCCGAAAGCCTGTGAAGATCGGGCATCTGTTCAAGCTGCAGGGCAAGAAGCATGTGGAGATTGAGGACGCGATTCCGGGTGATATTGCTGCGGTGGCGAAATTTGAGCAGATTCATCGCGATGGGGTGCTGCATGATTCTCACGACGAGGACAGCATCCACTTAAAGCCGCTGCCGTACCCTGAGCCGATGGTTGGGCTGGCGATTACGGCCAGGCGTCGGGGTGAGGAGCAGAAGATCGCGGATGCGTTGATTAAGTTGCAAGAGGAAGACCCGACATTCAAGGTTACGCGGGATGCATCGACCCATGAGACGGTGATTCATGGGGTGGGGGATCTGCACCTGCGGATCATGCTTGAGAAGATCAAGCACCGCGACAATGTGGAGGTCGATACGAAGCCGCCGAAGATTGCCTACCGGGAGACGATTCAGGCCAAGGCTGAGGGGCATCATCGTCACAAGAAGCAGACCGGCGGAGCTGGGCAGTTCGGCGAGGTTTATCTGCGTATCGAGCCGTTGGAACGGGGCGCGGGGTTCGTGTTTGAGAACGCGACGTTCGGTGGATCGATCCCGCATCAGTTGATCCCTGCGGTGGAGAAAGGGGTCCGGATGGTTATCGAACACGGGGCGATCGCTGGTTATCCGATGCAGGACATCAAGGTGAGCGTGTATGACGGGAAGCATCACGCGGTGGATTCCAAGGAGATCGCGTTCGTGACAGCGGGGAAGCGTGCGTTCATAGATGCGATCAGCAAGGCGAAGCCGGCGTTGCTTGAGCCGGTGGTTGATATGGAAGTGACGGTCCCCAATAGTGCGATGGGAGACGTGACCGGGGACCTCTCGGGGAAGCGTGGACGTATCCAGGGGACGGACATGCTGCCGGGTGATATGGCGATCATCCGCGCGATCGTGCCGTTGGCGGAGGTCAATAACTACCAGGGACAATTAAAAAGTGTGACCGGCGGACAGGGAACTTACACGATGGATCTGAGTCATTACGACCCGGTTCCAAGCCACGTTCAGCAGCAGATCATCGCTGAGTACGAACCCAAACACGATGAAGATTAAACGGGGCGCATCGACCTCTTAAATCGACAACGTACACCTGCCGTCGAACCGATACATGCGGGTTCGGCGGCGGTTTTTTAATGGGGGGAAAGTTTTCCACAATACAGTGAGTGGTCACGCAAGTCTTGTTAGATAAAACACTTTACGTTACATCATTTTGTCTCCAGATTCGTTTTTCGCCGCGCTACATTGAATTTTCATCCTCGATATTCATTTCGTGATGGGACTGCCACCAAGGTTTGATTAACGGTTGTGTCACGGCGCTTTGTGTGACATTCGAGACGGGATGCGCGCTACGATGCGCCGCGCTGAGGTGGCTGACGGTTGAAGCGTGCAATGGTGTTGATGACATTGTTTCAAGTGGTGTCTTCATGGTGCAAAATGATTTTATTTTGGATTAGGGGTTGAATAATGTGATGAAAGTGTTGTAGGATATTCATCGACAAGTGAATATTGCTAAAGAGACACAGAGGTACATGCCGATATAGCTGACGCGATCGGGAATTATTTTGATGACCGATTCGCTGACGACAGGTTACAGTTGACCCACAGCTCCGAGGGCTAACTGAAAGGACCGAGACCATGGCGAAGAAGAAGGCCAAGAAGAAGGCCGCTAAGCGTAAGAGTACCAAGCGCAAGGCGACCAAGAAGAAGGCAACGAAGAAGAAGGCCAAACGTAAGGCCACCAAGAAGAAGAAGGCCACCAAGAAGAAGGCCAAACGTAAGGCTACTAAGAAGAAGGCCAAACGTAAGGCTACTAAGAAGAAGGCCACCAAGAAGAAGGCCAAGCGTAAGGCTACTAAGAAGAAGGCCACCAAGAAGAAGGCTAAGCGCAAAACTAAGCGTAAGGCCGCCAAGAAGAAGAAGTGAAAGTAGCCCTCGGGTGATTCACGGCCGCGAGAGTATCGCGGCCACTGATCAGGGGAACCTAG
>JAJRRS010000166.1 GCA_024279275.1 Planctomycetota bacterium
CCTAAGCAACCGTATCTTCGCTGATCAGGACGAACTGTGGGACGCATGCGTGGTGGCCTGGAACCACCTGGGTCCCCAACGCCTGGCCAGCATCTGCCACACCGATTGGGTCGCGCTGGAATTAAGATGAAGGCGTATTACTTGACTCGGTAATCGCTATCCACACATGCCGCCATATCCATATAATGATACTAGCGAGTCCGCTGTTGCTTTAGTCCCTGCAACAAGTTAAGTCTTGTACTATAATTAACATCCGATATGATGGGCCCGCCGCTCATCGATGTGTTCGGTATGTTCGGCAAACAGGGGGTGGAGAAAGACAATGATATTTCATTTCGGTATACCCATGCGCTCACGCATGGGCGCGGCAGTTGTGGCCTTGACGGGCCTGGTGTTTGTTTCGACGACGCAGGCATCGATTACAATCAACGCGGTGGAGTCCGGCGGGAGCGTGGTATTCAGTTCGCAAGCCGGCGGCTCGTTGAACATGACTGCGTGGGGAACTCCCCAATTTACCAATAATGAAGAAGGTTCCAAAGGATCAATCGTTAATGTGGCGGTAGATGGAGACGGAAGGAGAAATGATCTTACCTCCCTCCCGGCCGGAAGCTACACCGACCAATATAGTATTGCGACGGTTGCAATCCCATCAGCGTGGCTCGGCCATGGCACGAACCACGTTTCATTTTCATCAGATTCAAGTGGTATACCCTTCTTGTTTACCACATTCACCTCAATTGCCGATTCGCGGATCCGTGTCCCTGCCGGTTACGTGTCCGGTGCCACCCTCGGCACGTTCTCGTTTTCGCTTCCGGGTACCTTCGCTTCATTAACGCTCAACCCCGGCACACACACATGGACCTGGGCTAACGGAACCGCTAATGAGGATTCGGTGATCCTGAACATCGGCGTCCCCGAGCCCGCATCACTGGCGCTGCTTGGCCTAGGCGGACTGACGATGCTGCGCCGCCGCACAGCCTAAGCGCGTCACGACAATCCAGATCAACAACCACGACCCCGGTGCAAGCCGGGGTCGTTTTGTATACGGCCGCTGACCGCGCCGCCGTCATATCCGCATGACCCGACCTACCGCAGCACACACACGCGGCGGTGTTGGCGTTGGTAATTACATGAGGTCGTGAATGAATCAGCCCCCGGCATCCTGCGCCGCTGGCCACGGAATCCCCACCCCGCACGCACAAGAACAGAGCTTCCAAACCCTGCGCATAGTTAAGTAAGAGGTTACTGCCTTAGCAAACACACCCCACCCGGTTCCAAGGCATCTTCGCCAGCACCATCCCCATACCGCACCAATCCGTCACCCCCGCAAAGATCAGCCCACAACCCACAAAGCCCGGCACAACCATAAACCACGGGCTTACCGTGACGGACAACAACGTCCCGCCCGCCACCAACGCCCCAGCCGCAATCCGCACCTGCCGCTCCAGCGATAAGGTCTGCTTGCCATGCTTCACCGCAAGCCCCGCACGCTCACACGCCGGCGTCCCGCCTTCCACGTTCACCGCCACCACGCCCGCCTCGCACAGCTTCTCGCACGCCTGCTTCGCACGCGCACCGCTCTGACACACCACATATACAGGCGATTCGCTCGGACTCTTGCGCTGCTTTACCAAATCCTCCGGGTCCAGCGCATCCAACGGCACATTCATCGCCGCCTCCACATGCACGCTCTCATACTCCACAGGCGTCCGCACATCGATCAGGTCAATCTGCTCATCCAGAACAAGCAACTCGCCCAATTCCTCAGGTGTAATAGTTTGTAGTGTCACGATCAAGCCTCTCCTAGTGTAAGTTCTTTGCTCGCAAGAGCGTGCTTCCGCATGACCACACCCCCGCTTAGATTAAATACGTCCTTAAACCCATTCTGCATCAGCACCCGACAAGCAACATACGACCTCAGCCCGCTCGCACACGTCACCACCGTCGGCCTGCTGGCATCCAACTCATCCAGCCGACCCCGCAAATCATCGACCGGAATATGCACCGGGTCTGTCACATCCGGGAATGCCATCTTCGCCACCTCCCCCGCCGACCGGACATCCAACGCCTGCAACCCCGACAAGTCCGCACCACAATCCAACACCTTCACATGCCCATCCAATTCATTGCAAGCCGCAAACGCCGCCATATGCACCGGGTCTTTCGCCGCCCCATAAGGCGGAGCATACGCAAGGTCCAGACCCGTCAGGTCATACACCTTCGCACCAAAACGCATCGCCGTCGCGATCACATCCATCCGCTTATCTATCCCATCCGCACCAACCGCCTGCGCCCCCAGCACCTTCCCCGTCACCGGCTCATAAATCAGCTTAAGAACCATCTGCTTCGCGCCCGGGTAATACCCCACATGCTGATTCGCCAAAACCGTCACGCTCTTCGCATCACGCCCCAGCCGCTCCGCGAGCTTCCGTGACATCCCCGTCATCCCCGCCGCTAGCCCGAACACCCGCGCGATCGCCGTCCCATATACCGCCGTCGCGGGGTCCGACTTACCCGTCGCCGCATGCTCTCCCGCCGCACGCCCCGACCGGTTCGCCGGCCCAGCCAAAGGCACACGCATCATCTTCCCCGTCGGCCCATACTCATACTCCGCCACATCACCCACCGCATAAATAGCCTTATCTTCCGTCTGCCCATACTCATTGGTTAATACCCCGCCCGTCTCCCCCAGCGACAGCCCCGCATCCACCGCCAGTTTCACGTTCGGCCGAACACCCACCCCCATAATCACCAAATCCGTCCCCAACACCGTCCCACTATTCAACACCACCGAATCCGCCAACCCATCCACCGTCCGAATCTCCTTGATCCCATCACCCAGATGCAGATCAACCCCCTTCGCCTCCAACTCCGCTTCCAGAATGTGCGCCATCTCCGAATCCAAAGGCGGCAGCACCTGCTCCACTAATTCGACCAGCCGCGTCTCGATCCCAAGCCCGTGCAACTGCTCAACCATCTCCAACCCAATAAAACCCGCACCAATCACCACCGCGCGCTTAGGCTTGGTCACATCCAGATAACTCTTGATCCGATCCACATCCTCCACATTCCGCAGCGTAAACACATTCGCCGAATCCACCCCACCAATCGGCGGAACTATCGGCGAAGCACCCGGCGCCAAAATCAACTTGTCATATCCCAACTCATAACTCTCCCCCTCACGATGATCCAACACGGTAATAATCTTCCGCGCCCGATCAATAGCTGTCACCTCCTGCCGCGTCCGCACATCAATATTAAACCGCTTCTCAAAAAGCTCCGGCTTCGCCACCAGCAACTTCTCGCGATCCGTAATCTCACCCCCCAGGTAATAAGGCAACCCGCAGTTCGCAAACGAAACATGCCGATCCTTCTCCAGCATGATAATCTGCGCACCCTCGTTCATACGCCTCGCCCGCGTCGCCGCCGAAGCGCCGCCCGCAACACCGCCCACGATTACAATACGCAATGATTGACCGCCCATGTCAAACCTCCAATTTGTTTAGCTTCCCTGACCGTGCTTACGGATACAGTCGATCACGTTCTCCGCATTCGGGTTCTCGACCCTGTAATAAGCCGTCCGCCCATCCCGACGCACCCCCAAAATCCCATGCGCCCGCATATGGCTAAGGTGCTGACTCACCGCACTCGGCGCCAGCCCAACCTCCTCCGCCAACTCACCCACACTCAACTGCCCCCCCATCAGCAACTCCACGATCTTCAACCGATGCGGGTGCGCCAACACACGCAACACCTGCGAGCAAGCTTCCAGGTCAGACATCCGCAACGGGGCCGGGGGGGCTGGGGCCTTTTGATGACTCATAATATCAATATATCATACTAATATGATATGTCAAGCCCAACAACAATCCCCACCACGACGGCCGTAGGGGCCTAAAACACCAGAACCGCCCGCATCCTTAGCCGCTTGCGGCTTCGCGACTCTTACTCTTACAGGCTTTCTTCCCCACGCCCAATATCCCCGCCCCACACTCCGGACAACTCACCGACCCCACACTCCCCCGCAAGTCATACCCGCAGGCGGGGCAGTGGCCCACCGGATACCGCTGGCGATGCCACAGACAAAACGCAACGATCGGCCAGGCCGAAAATCCGAGGAACACGATTGACAGGGGCACCGGAAACAACGGTTCAAGGCCTTGGTACTGCGCAAACCGCATCCAGGAGTACTGCATCATCGGCTTCCCACGGTAAGCTGGACGGGTCGTTACTTTGAATCGCGGTGCTGAGACTGAATCGTAGGTCACGCGTGCTTCGCCGTGAAGGATGTCGATGAGGAGGCTGGAATCTCTCGAGAGAGGACATGCCACGTTCAGATATCGGAAGTAGGATCCGAGCAATAGCACGCCAAAGAAGATCGCCATTACCGTCACGGCGCACAAAATAGTTTTCTCAAG
Source organism: Planctomycetota bacterium (assembly GCA_024279275.1). GTDB lineage: Bacteria > Planctomycetota > Phycisphaerae > Phycisphaerales > Phycisphaeraceae > JAJRRS01. The sequence continues at coordinate 4,419 of JAJRRS010000166.1, forward strand.
CCGACCTCGGCGTTTGTACTCTCCGCTCATATCACCTCCCCGCACTCACTGCACTCGGGCTTGCTCAGCCCCCTAAGGATATACCCGCACCGCCGGCAGCGGGTTTCGGTGTCGGCTTTGGGCTTGAGGATGAGGTGGTGGGCGGAAACAGCAACTAGAGAGCCAAGGAACGCAAACGGCATTACGAAGAAAACCGCACTTATCAGTGCGTTCCACCAGTACGCATACTGCCGTGAGAGAGACAATGATATTTGAAATGCCCATGCCAATGTGGTCGTCTCTATGGTAGAAGCAAGTGTTGCGACGACCGCGCCTAACAGTCCGGCGAGGGTGTATCTCGTTACCTCTCGTTTAGTAATCCGCATGACGTCTACTTTTCCAAGCACGACCAGCCGCGCCAACTCACAACCACGACCATCCCCCCGGCATATCCCCAAGACCACATTATCATGCCCCTCCCACTTCACACCGTCAACACCCAACCCTACACCAAGCACCCAAACCCATCCCACGCCCCCAACCCACGCTTGCGGTTTAGCCTCCCCCTCCTCACATCATCAATCATAATTCACCAATCACACATCTCCCCCCAAGCACCCCCCGAATAAACCCCTATAATGCCCCCGCTGGCCGCGTGCCCGAGTGGACTAAGGGGGCGGATTGCAAATCCGCTAGCGTAAGCTGACGTCGGTTCGAATCCGACCGCGGCCTTTTCTCATCATTTCTAACAGATCCCCAGCCAATCACCGCCAGGCTCTCCACCGCAAATCTTGGCCAGTCCGCATCTCTCGCGACACTTTCATGCGCACACATCCGCCACTTTTCAATCACAATCCATCAGCCATGTGATATTCTCGCATACGCCCCGCACACCTGAACTTACGCCTGTTGCACCCCCGCAATCCGCCACGATTCGGCGCACAAACACGACATTTCCACCATAAGTGGAGACACAACTTATTCCCTGGAACTAGATCCGGGGGCGTGTCTGCCGACAACCTCACGACGGCGATCGACAGCTACCCTGAGTATCCAAAGATTAAAAGGACCAGGACTCGAGGGCTGCCCCCACCCCCGCCCCCGGATGTGTATCAGGTTTCACCTGCTACACATCCGGGAACCCGACCCCGGGAAAGCAACGGATGAAACTTCATCCAAGCTCCGGGGGCGGGAACTCCGGGGGGGGGGACTTGGTAGCGGATCGCCCCGGCCAGATGACGGACTCACAGGACACGGGCTTGACCTGGTCCCAATGACCCCGCGCCTGCCGTTACCGCCGGTGAATCGTGAGGTATGAATTCTGATCGCTGAGTGCTGATGTAAAGAACAGGAAAAATATTTAACCACAAAAACACCGAGACCCCAGAGAAATATATATCGAGCGATACACCCCACGAAGCGCCGCGACTTGTCGCGTCCCCTTCCTAATCTGCGTCATCTGCGCAATCTGCGGATACTCCCTCTCCGATTCTTTTCTCTGCACCCTCTGTACCCTCCGTAAACTCTTCCGGGAATCCCTCCCCACCCTCTCCGTGTCTCCGCGCCCTTCGTGATATCCCCCATGCTTCTCTTCAATCACTTCATCGTCAACACCACGATCCCCGCCACCGTGAGCGCGGTCCCCGTAACCAGCCGCAGCGACATCGGCTCGCCCCCGAAGATCACCGCCGCCATCGCACCGAACATCGGAGCAGTAAAAGCGATCGGCATCACCTGACTCAAAGGCGCACCCTTGATAGCCATGTAAAAACACAACATCCCGATCGACCCAGCCAGCAGCCCGCCATCCAGAACCATGTACAGCAACGCGGGCGTGCCCGCACCCGAAAGCGTCTTGAGTTGAGGCGCAGCAATCAACCCCAACACCACCAGCGCCACCGCGGTACGGACGCTGATCCCCACCTGAGGCGAAAGACCACCAAGGTGCAGCCCCTTCTTCTCGAAATACCCACCGATCCCCCACGCGGCGGCGGTCATCAGTGCAAACAATTGCGGCTTCATACAGCCCTCCCTAAACGCGACATCGACGCGGTAGCCTACCCAATCAAAAAGCCCAGGCACGAGCCGTGCGTGGGCTTGGATATTCTTAACTCTGACGCCGCCCGTTTACTTGATAAACAGCATCTCCTGATACGTCGGCAACGGCCAAAGATCATCGGCGACAATCCCTTCCAACGCATCCGCAGCAGCACGCACCGCGAGCATCGCAGGCAGGATCGTGTCGCAATAATGACGGGCCTCGGCCTTGAGGTTCTTGGCGTGGTGCTCCATCGCCTCCTCGAGCAAGGCGGTCGAATCCTGAAGATCCTTGACCAGCGAAGTGACCGTATCAAGGGTTCGAATATCGAAATCGAAGCCGTTGGCCTTGAGGTTTGTGCAGGTCGAAGCAAGCTCGTTCTGATAACGGACCGCAGCGGGGAATATCCGCGTCCTTGATATCCGGACCGTGAGAATGGCTTCAACATTAACCACCGCACAGTACTGCTCGAAGTAGATCTCCTGCCGGCTCGCCAGCTCGCGTTTGGACAACACGTTGTACTTCTTGAACGTCGCCACGACCTCGGGAGACGTGATGGCGGGCAGAGCATCGGGCGTCGTCCGGTTGTTGGAAAGCCCGCGTTTTACCGCCTCTTTATGCCATTCATCGGAGTACCCATCACCATTGAAAATGATCGCACCATGTTCCTTGATGATCTTCTGCACCAACTTCTGCACAGCAGCGTTGAGCTTCTTGGGATCGCCCTTGGTCGCCTTCTCCAACTCGGTAGCGGCGTAGTCCAGGCTCTCTGCGACAATCGTGTTCAACGCAACCAACGGCCCAGCAATACTCTGAGCGGAACCCAACGCACGGAACTCAAACCGATTACCGGTAAACGCGAACGGGCTGGTGCGGTTACGGTCCCCAGCATCACGCGGCAGCGGCGGCAGCGTGTCCACACCGATGTTCATCACGCCGCCTTTCTTGCTCCGCTTGGCGCTGCCACCCTTGGCGATCTGCTCAAAAACATCCGCAAGCTGTTCGCCCAGGAAGATCGAGATGATCGCCGGCGGTGCCTCGTTGGCGCCCAACCGATGGTCGTTGCCCGCGTGAGCAATCACCGCACGCAGCAGGTGGTTGTACTTATGCACCGCACGGATCACAGCCGAGCAGAACACCAGGAATTGCGCGTTATCGTGCGGCGTCTCGCCTGGCTGCAACAGGTTGCCCAACTCGGCATTACCCATCGACCAGTTCAAGTGCTTGCCCGACCCGTTGACACCGGCGAACGGCTTCTCATGCAGCAGGCACTCCATGCCGTACTTCTGCGCCACCCGCTTCAGCGTAATCATCACCAACTGCTGATGGTCGGTGGCCACGTTGGCGTCCTCAAAAACAGGGGCGACCTCGTACTGCCCCGGGGCGACCTCGTTGTGACGCGTCTTGATGGGGACGCCGAGCTTGTAAAGCTCGCGCTCGGTCTCAAGCATATAAGCCAGAACACGCTCGGGGATCGCACCGAAGTAGTGATCGTCCATCTCCTGGCCCTTCGGCGGGGGGGCACCGAAGAGCGATCGTCCTGCGGTGAGCAAGTCGGGGCGGGCAAAGTAGAAGTTGCGGTCGATCAGGAAGTATTCCTGCTCCGCCCCCGCAGTCGCCTTGATGCGCGGCGAGTCTTCGTGGCCGAACAATTTAAGAACCCGCTGCGCCTGGCTGTTCAGTGCCTGCATGGAGCGGAGCACGGGCGTCTTCTTGTCCAACGCCTCGCCGGTCCACGAGACGAACGCGGTGGGGATACACAGCGTTGTGCCGTTGGGATTTTCCATAACGTACGCCGGGCTGGTAACGTCCCAGGCCGTATACCCACGGGCCTCGAAGGTGACGCGGATACCGCCCGAGGGGAAGCTCGACGCATCCGGTTCGCCTTGGATAAGCTGCGCACCGGAGAACTCGGTGATCGCGCCGCCCTCGCCATCCGGACTCAGAAACGAATCGTGCTTCTCAGCGGTCAGCCCGGTCAACGGGTAAAAGACGTGAGCGTAATGGGTCGCGCCCTTGCCGATCGCCCAGTCGCGCATGGCGGCGGCGACGACGTCGGCAATCGACTCGTCCAGCTTCTCACCCTGCTCAAGAGACCGGGCCAGTTTCTTGTAAATTTCTTTGGGCAGCTTCTCACGCATGACCCAGACGCCAAAGACATTGCACCCGAACAGGTCGCGCGTCGGGGTCTCCGCGAAGTTCAAGGGTTCACTGATCGGCTGATAGTTGGTCACCGCTGTGACCGCTCGTGTTCGTGCGTTGGTGCCACTCATTGGCCATCCGCTCCTGTTCCGCAAAAAGAGATCGTCAGATTCCATCCGAGCCACAATGACCAGAGCATATCGCGTTACGCCTCACCGGATCGGCTCATACAAGCACCATCCGTGATCGGTCGTCGAAATGTCTCTGATACAGGCCATACTCTAGCAGACGACCTATTTTGATGCAAGAAAAGTCCGTCAGCGCGCAAGTTTCAGGCACTTCAGCCACGCCTCGCCTATAGATGCTGCGTTTAGTTGTTTTTGAGCAATACAAGATACTGTAAATCCCATTGGATGGCTGAGATTTACTGGCCTTCGTATAGGCATAAGATTATGTACAACAAGCATATGGAGTGATTTTACGGCTTGCCTTGTTCATATCTCCCTTAGATTGACTCATAACTGCATAGCATCGATTTGACTCCGGGTTCCTGCTAAGATGCAGTGCTCACCAAGAGGAAACTATATTATGAACGCCACGAACCCCGCCACGAATGACGCTTTTAAGGCCCGCAAGACGATCCAAACCCCGCTGGGTGAGCGGACGATCTATCAATTAGATGCCTTGCGTGGGATCGGTGAAGTCGCGAATTTGCCGTACTCGATCAAGATCCTCCTGGAAGCCTGCCTGCGTCATCACGACGGTTACGTCGTCACCGATGAGCACATCAAGGCCCTGGCGACCTACGACGCGAAGAACGTCGGCGAACAGGAGATCCCCTTTAACCCGGGCCGGGTGGTGCTGCAGGACTTCACCGGCGTGCCCGCTGTCGTGGACCTCGCGGCGATGCGTGCGGCAATCGTGCGTATGACCGGCGACCCCCGGAATGCGACGAAGGTGAATCCCCTTGTTCCGTGTGACCTGGTGATCGACCACTCCGTGCAGGTCGACGCCTTCGCCTCCGGCATGGCGCTGACCATCAACAGCGAAAAAGAATTCGAGCGCAACAACGAGCGCTACCAGTTTCTTAAGTGGGGCCAGCAGGCGTTTGATAACTTCCGTGTGGTTCCTCCCGCGACCGGCATCGTGCATCAGGTCAACCTCGAATACCTCGCCAAGGGCGTGTGGGATTCCGATGGCGTGCTGTACCCCGACTCACTGGTCGGCACCGATTCGCACACGACAATGATTAACGGGTTGGGCGTCGTTGGCTGGGGCGTCGGCGGGATCGAGGCCGAGGCCGTCATGCTCGGCCAACCGATCTATATGCTGATCCCCGAGGTGGTGGGTTTCAAACTCACCGGCAAGCTCGCAGAAGGTTGCACCGCGACCGACCTGGTGCTGCGCGTCACCGAGATGCTGCGAGGTCTTGGCGTGGTCGGCAAGTTCGTCGAGTTCTTCGGTAGCGGCCTGGATCACATGCCGCTTGCGAACCGCGCAACGATCGCCAACATGGCCCCGGAATACGGCGCGACCATGGGCTTCTTCCCCGTCGATAACCAGACACTTGAATACATGCGTCTGACCGGCCGAGACGAGAAGTTGGTCGCCACTGTAGAGCAATACTGCAAGGAGCAAGGCCTCTGGCGTGACGACTCGCGTGACATTGTTTACGCCGATGTGCTTGAGTTGGACATGGCAACGGTTGAGCCTGCGTTAGCTGGGCCAAAGCGTCCGCAGGACCGGATCAACCTCGGCGATATGCAGGATAAGTGGGCAAAGACGCTGGGCGATTTCCAAGGTATCAGCCAACCTGCCGCCGGTTCCGGCAACACGGCGACTCAAGCCAAACCCGTTGCACGAGAGGTTCAAGTCACAAACGACGGCGAAACATTCGCACTCAAAGATGGTGCGGTCGTCATCGCTGCGATCACCAGTTGCACCAATACCAGTAACCCCGAGGTGATGATCGCTGCCGGGCTTTTGGCGCGCAAGGCCCGCAAGTTTGGGCTGACACGCAAGCCCTGGGTCAAGACCTCACTCGCGCCCGGCTCGAAGGTCGTCACCGAGTATTACAACAAGGCGAATCTTACCGAAGACCTCGAAGCGCTCGGCTTCCACACCGTCGGGTACGGCTGCACGACCTGCATCGGAAACTCCGGCCCACTGCCCGAGCCGATCAGCAAAGCCATCAACGAAAATGATCTTGTTGCAACGTCCGTGCTGTCGGGCAACCGCAACTTTGAGGGCCGGATCAGCCCGGACGTCAAGGCCAACTACCTCGCCAGCCCGCCGCTGGTGGTTGCGTACGCGATCGTCGGCACGGTGGACATCGACCTGAAAACCGATCCGCTTGGGCAGGACGCCGACGGCAAGGATGTTTTCTTGAAAGATGTTTGGCCGACGCAGCAGGAGGTTTTGGATACCGTCGGCTCCTGCGTGACCCGCGAGCAGTTCGTCACCCAGTACGCCAACGTGTTTGACGGCTCACAGGAATGGCAGGATGTGAAGTCTTCCACCGGCGCGTTGTATGAATGGGATGAGAAATCCACTTACATACAGGAGCCGCCGTTCTTTGTTGGATTGAATGATGAGGTCAAGCCGATCGAGCCGATCACCGGTGCGCGTTGTTTAGTGAAGCTCGCTGACTCTGTAACGACCGACCACATCAGCCCCGCCGGAGCGATCATGACCGACTCACCCGCTGGCAAATACCTCACCGATAACGAAGTCCCACGCAGCCTGTTCAACAGCTACGGCTCACGCCGAGGCAATGACCGGGTGATGACCCGCGGCACGTTCGCCAACATCCGCGTGAAGAACCAACTCGCCCCCGGCACCGAGGGCGGGTTCACCACCGACTTCACGACCAACGAAGTGACCACGATCTACGAAGCCAGCCTGAACTACAAGAAGGCCGGCACACCACTCGTAGTTCTTGCCGGGAATGACTACGGCATGGGATCGAGCCGTGACTGGGCCGCCAAGGGCACGTTCCTGCTGGGCGTTAAGGCTGTGATCGCCGCCAGCTACGAACGCATCCACCGCTCGAATCTGGTGGGTATGGGAGTACTGCCTTTACAATTCCGGGGGGGCGACACCCACGAATCGCTGGGCCTCACCGGCGAAGAAACCTTCGACTTCCAGGTCGATGACAACGTCCAGCCACGGCAGACGATCAAGGTTGTTGCCACCAAGCCCGATGGCAGCAAGACCGAGTTCGACACCACCTGTCGTATTGATACGCCGGTTGAGGTGGAGTACTACCGCAACGGGGGGATCCTGCACACGGTGCTGCGGAAGATGGCGAATCAATAGGCTGTAAAAGTTGTAGTGGTTGGCTATACTCGTTCAATGATCTAAACTTGTATCGAGAATAAGCCAGCACGCCACCTGTAGGATTGATTGTTGTCGTTGATTCACGACAGTGTGCATTAATGCTTGCACATAGGCAGCCCGTGTAACTTGGTATGTGATATTTACACGCGCACTTTAGCGGATGTAGAATCCTGCGGTGGCTGCTGGCACTTTTAAATGGCTGGCATGAAAGTAAAACTAGAAAATGATCCCGTAGTCTTGGCCAAACGCTTGACCAGCGATACGTTTCGTTTAAACACGAGAATAGATGTAGCGGAATTACTTGAGGTGCCCAACAAGTTTCTCTGTTCCATACTTCGAAAAGGTGGTGATCGCGCTCAATACAATCATTTTAAAATACCGAAGGCCACCGGTGGCTACAGAAAAATATCATCTCCGCCAAAGAATCTGTCTATACTGCAAAAAAAGCTGGCCGCTATATTACTAGCGGCGCACTCGCCTAAACCATCTTCTCACGCATTTCTTAAAGATAGATCTATACGCACAAATGCAGAACCACATTGTGGCTGTAGGAATGTCTTGAATCTTGATCTTAAAGACTATTTCCCAACGATTCACATTGGGCGTTTTATTGGAATACTAATAGCACCGCCATATCGTCTCGGCAGGCAGGCGTCTTACACAATCGCACAAATCTGCTTTGAACATGATGGCAGATTACCTCAGGGCGGAGCCACCTCGCCAATAGTTTCGAATATGGTTACCAAGTCTTTAGATGATTCTCTTCAGAACCTTGCAGCGTCTTCAGGATGCAAATATACGAGGTATGCAGATGACATAACATTTTCGACTACCCGAACGTCCATGCCTTCAGAGTTGTCACGCATTGATAAGGACACCGGTAAAGTTAGAGTTGGCGGCGCATTGAAGGATGCAATCGATAAAGCAAGCTTCAAAATTAATTACAAAAAGGTTCGCCTCCAGACCTCATTACACACGCAGCGCGTGACGGGAATAACTGTAAACGAGTTTCCAAACCTCAGGCGATCATATATTAATAATGTTGACTCAATCCTTCAGGGGTGGGCTAAGTATGGGTATGAAAAGGCATATAAGCACTATATTGCCAAGTGTGGGCTAGACCCCTCATGCTTAAAGAAGAAGCCGTCATTATTGAAGAACGTCTTAGCCGGAAAACTAACATTTCTTGAAATGGTTCGTGACTCCGACGCACCTATTTGCAGAAGGATTCGTTGGGCTATGAGCGAGTTGATGCCCACGAACATTTCTCCGCCATGCAAACTGGAGGCACTAAGGTCTATGCCGCTCACAGGACAAAGGGATGGGTTTAGTGGTTGGCAGAATGTCAATAGACGGCTTAGGGCGAGCATTCTCTTTATAGAAGGAGTGAATGAAAAAGGAGACAAGCAATGCGCATCTGGTTTTGTTGTCGGGAATGACTGCCTCATTACGGCAGGACACATACCGGCTAAACTCAAAGAGATTGTCGTACATCATCAGGACTCCGAGTTGATTCCAAGCGAGTGCGTGCACATTAATGAACCAGGAAAGCTCGATGTGGCAGTAATGCTGTTTGATGACGCGCCGTTCACTGATATTGCGAAAGTGTATGCCCAGCACAGACTACCGGAAGTCGGCGAGGAAGTCGCGGCGATTGGATACCCAGTTATAGCAGGGCGTAACCCCACAATTGTTATGCATGTCGGAACTGTCGAGGCGATTACTCATGGATATAAAGACGGGGTATTCATTCAGACAAGTTTCGCATCGGGTGGCGGGCTTAGCGGCGGTGTGTTGGTTGATAAAGGTGGGTTGGGAATAGGAGTTATGGTGGAAAATGTCTACTTGGAAACAAAAGGCCACGGCGGCCAAGAGGCTGTAGTTGCGCCCGCCAGACTATATGGTCAAGCAACACCAATTGAGTACGCGTTACTACTTCGTAGATATGGCGCGGATTTTAGAGATAGGTGGCTGAAAAAGAAACCGGCAGAGTGATTTCATCAGTCGGTTACAAAAGGTAACGCATAAACGGAGATTGCGTTTGCGATTCACTGTTGATTCAAACCAGTTGCAACTAAATCGGAAGACCACGGTGGGTTTGGCGGTGTTTCCGGTGGCGCTCACGGCCATCATGGTGGTTTTATTAACCACGGACGCGACGCGTGGGGTTGCGATGCGACTATCGCGTGAGAACAGTGTGATTGAGTTTGTCTCGGCGGGGCTGATGCTGGGAGGCGGGGTGTTTGGGTTGCGTCTTTCGTGGAAAGCGAAGGGGCAAGGGGATGTGTGGTGGGTGTGGGGGTTTTTCCTGTTGTTTTCGTTGGGGATGTTGTTGGTCGGGATGGAGGAGATCGCGTGGGGGCAGAAGCTGTTTGGGTTTGCGACGCCGGCGGTTGTGGAGGGGATCAATCAACAGGGGGAGATGACGCTGCACAACCTGCCGGGGCTGCACGGGCACTCGGAGATGATGTGGGCGGCGTTTGGGATAGGGGGGCTGGCGGGTGTGTTTATCAGGCGGTGGCGGGTGTTTGAGAAGATTGCAACGCCTGGGGTTTTGATCGCGTGGTTTGTGATGATCCTTCTGGTTGCGTTGCCGTCGGCGTGGAACGAGTTCGGGTCGATCGAGCGTCGGGTAGACCTGCTGATCGACCGGATGGATGAGTTCAACGAGATGCTGATCGCGATGGTGAGTTGTCTGTATGTCTGGCTGTGTGCGAGGCGGGTGTTGTTGAATTAATCGAGGGGGTTATTTAATTCTGTGGCGTGAGGTCGTTGAGTGTGATGGGGTGTTGGATATGCACGTTGCCTTTCGGGTCGATGATCTGCAGTGTGGCGGTGGGGGCGGGGCGGTTCCAGTCTATTGTGATCAGGCCGAAGTTTGGAAGGTGGTAGCGTTGCCCGACGCGGTGGCGGTTGGATTCGTCGTTTTCTAGGCCTGATTTGTTCAGGCCGCTGGCGGTGATGTCGTAGAGCGGGTAGGGGGCGGTGTCATCATCGAGGCGGGAGAGTTCGGCGTGGTGGCGATCGCCTGAGAGGAAGACGACGCCATTGGCTTTGGTTTCACCGATCAATTCGATCAGGCGTGTGCGTTCTTTTGGGAACATGGCCCAGGTTTCCCAGCCGTGTTCTTCTGTGAGGAATTGGATACTCGAAACGATCAGCCGAAGGTCGGCGGGTTGTTCGAGTTGTTCTTTGAGCCAGTCCCACTGTGTTTTGCCGAGGACGGTGACGAACGGGTCTGGGTTGGGGACGTATCGGCCGGAGGTTGGGTAGTGTTCACCCTTGGTTCTGCGTGTCAGTCGGCTGCGGTGGTAGCGTGTATCCAGGAGGATGACCTGGACGCGTTGGCCTTGCGGGCCGAACATCTGTGCGTGGTAGACGCCCTCACGGCTGCGCCGGGGTGAGTCGCGAGGGACGCCCCAAAAGTCAAGAAAGACTGACTGTGAGACGGCTTTGTTTGGGTGTTCTATGCCTGCGTCGTTGATGCCGTAGTCGTGGTCATCCCAGGTTGCGAGGATGGTGCAGGCTTTTTTGAGTTGGCGGAAGCCGGGGTGGTTGCCGAGTTGCTTGTAGCTTTGGCGGAGTTCGTCTTCGTCAACGGTGTCGGCGTAGACGTTGTCGCCTACGAAGATCATCAAGTCGGGGTTGGCTTGTGCGATGGCACGGAAGGCGGGGATGGGCCTGCGTGGATCGGAGCATGAACCGAAGGCGATGCGTTGCAGGGCAGGTTTGGCGGAGGGTTGCGTGTCGGGCTGAGTTTCAGGCTGGGCTATGGTGGGTGCTGCGATCAACAACAGGAAGAGCATTGCCACACGGGGGATAGTTCTTGCTTTGTTCATGTGTGTAGTTTACCTATAAAAAAGCGGACCGTTGCCGGCCCGCTTCACAGATCACTGATTACTGATTACAAATTACTGCACGAGAGCATGTGCCCTATCGCAGGGCGGCTAGGCTGGTTTGGCTGCGGGTGCGGGTTGCGTGTCGGGCCAGGATTCCTGGAGTATCAGGCCGATGACGGCGGGGACGAAGACCAGGAGGGGGATGACCAGTTGGCTGGCGGTGAGGCCTGACTTGATGGTGTCGTGCCAAGGCTCGAAACTTAACAGCAGCGCGAGGCCGCCGAGGACGGCGATGGTTGCGCCGCTGACGGAGGTGAAGAGGACGACCGAGAGTTTGAAGAGGATGAACGCGAGCATGCCGCAGAGCATCAGGCCGACCAGTGCGCCGATCCAGTAGGCATCGACGGGGATCTCGGTGGTGGTGGCTTTGTTGAGTGCCGAGGCGATGCCGGCCCAGAGGTTGGCACCAATGAATGCGCCAGCGATGCCGCCGAAAACAGCGACCGCGAACTTCATCAAGGGGAACGCCAATGCGCCGAACAGCAGGCCCAAGCAGCCGGCGACGATGAAGGGAGCTTCGATCTGTTGTCCCATCCAGTACCCGGCGAACAGGCCGATCAAAAGCGCGATAGCGACGGTGGCGATTTTGTAGAAGCGGTAGCCGTTGAGCATGCACATCAGCCCGACGATCAGGAACACAACGGCCCAGACGACGCTGAGTGTCTGGAGGTTTTCGACCAGAGCTTCGGGCTGAGCGAGTGTGTCGGGCCTGGAGAACATGGCGGTGACGGTATCGAACAGGTTCTGCAGTGGGGATTGACTTTCGGCGGCAAGGATGGAAACCATCGCACGGCTCCTACTAAAGTAGATTGGGGGCACCTTCGGCAAACAATCGCGTGGAGGTGTCGCCCATCAGGCGTCGTGCTTATTTATCGGCTTTGTCTGCGAAAAAAGTCCACTGTAAAAACAGGCCTATAAATGTTATCAGACCCAGACACAGCAATACCCCCCGTGGAGAGGCGGGGAGCCAGTTAAGGTGTTCCGGCATGAGCTGTGCGAGCAGTGAAAACGAGCTAAAAAGCATCAACACCGAGCCGGTCGCCGCGGACTGGAGCGATGCGGCGAGGTAGGGGCCGATCAGTCCGATGAGTAGGCCGACGACAGCGGCGATGAATCCGGTGATCATCACGCCGCCTCGGACACCGGTGCCGGCCTGTGCCCACCAGTCGCCCAGTGATTGCCGGTAGTACCCTGCCATGCCCCGCAGTGCCTCGAGGATCGCTGAGCCGATCTTGGCGGCGGCTTCCTTGTTGATCGAAACGGTTGCTGAGGCTTCGCCGTCTTCGTCACTATCGCTGTCGAAAGCTGAGGCTATCCCGTCACGGATCGGATCGACGAGGGTGTCGATCGGGATGTTCAGGGTGAGGTCTTCGCTGGCTTCCGTGTCGGATTCAACCAGTGCGGAGATTTTTGCGGCGGGGGCGTCTGCTTTTTCATCGACCGGGGCCTGCTGCCAAAGAAGCACGGATGCGGAGGCGGCGAGGCCGAAGATAACTGCGCCGGTGAGTGCCATCCACACACGGAACAGTAGCGCAGCCAAGAGTGCCCCGGCGATGGCGGTACCGATGACCATGGCCAGCATGATGGCACCCTGATCGATCAGGGCTTCGCCGAGTATGACGCCGCCGATTCCCCCGAGGATCAGGCCGCTGAACGCGCATACGGGGCGGGCCAGTTTTCTGCCTAATAGCCACAGCAACAGGCCTACGCCCAAGGCCAGTGCAGGTGCTATGACGCCGACGGAGCCGAGCTTTTCGAGCATCTGTTGGAGTTGTTCTTGGCCCATGCTTGTTTGGTCCTGGGTCGTCCTTGCCGTTGTGTTGGAGGTGGCGATCGGCTGATGCGTTTGGCCGGGTGGACGCTCTGATACTATCTTATCGCCAAAAGTACTGCGTCGCCGCTACAATGCTGAGCACATGAATCCGACCATCCCCGGTAATCCCGACACCCCCGGTTCCCCCAGTAACCCCGACAAGCTACTGGCACCGCTACGAGCGCGGATCGACGAACTGGATCAGCAGATCATCCACCTGCTGAACCAGCGGGCCAGGGTCGTGGTCGAGGTTGGGAATATCAAGAAGACCGGGGATAACCCGATCTACGTCCCCGAGCGCGAGCGGCAGGTGCTGGACCAGGTTCGGTCCTACAACGAGGGGCCTTTGCCGGACGCCTGCTTGGAAGCGATCTGGCGTGAGTTGATGTCGGGGAGTTTTGCATTAGAGCGACCGTTGCGTGTGGGGTATCTGGGGCCGCCGGGATCGTTCAGCCACCTCGCCTCTCGGCGGAAGTTCGGCGCGTCGATCGAATACGACGACCTGGACGACATCGCTGCGGTGTTCGACGCCATCCATCGCGGGCACATCGACCTTGGGCTGGTGCCGATCGAAAACTCATCGGTGGGTGGGATCGGCGAGACGCTGGATTGTTTCCTGGGTGCTGATGCGCGGGTCTGCGCCGAGGTGTTGATTAATATTCATCACAACCTGTTGGCGAATGATCCGCCGGAGAAGATCACGAAGATCTATTCCAAGCCGGTGGCGATGGCGCAGTGCAAGAAGTGGTTGGCTGGGCAGTTACTGAATACGGAAAAGATCCCGACGGCTTCGACGTCCAAGGCCGCCGAGATCGCTTCGCAAGAACCCGGGGCCGCAGCGATCGGGTCCACGCTTGCGGGGGAGGTGTATGGGTTGAAGGTTCAGTTCGCTAACATCGAAGACAACCCGCAGAACACGACGCGATTTTTCGTTATTGGCAAACACGCGCCCAAGCCCAGCGGGGACGACAAGACCAGCATCATGTTCACTACCGAACACAAGGCCGGTGCTCTGACGTCGGTGCTGGATGTCCTGCGTGACTACGGGTTGAATCTGACTCACATCGATAAGCGTCCCAGCCAACGTGCCAACTGGGAGTACATCTTCTTCGTTGACGTGATCGGCCACATCAGCGATGCGAAAGTTTCCGAGGCGATTGAGAAGGCCAAGAGCCATTGTCTGCAGATGACGGTGATGGGTTCGTATCCCCGGGCGGCAGAGGTGCTGTAATCCAGCACCCGGGGCAGTGTTTCAGTGAGTTGAGTGTCGCAGCCTTGTGGAAAGTGCGTGGTGTTTTCCCGTGCCCGGCTGGCGTCGGTTTCGTATAATTGACATACCTATTACGGAGGACACACGATGATCAACCCGCTCTTATTTGGACACGCAGGCTTGGGGGGCGGCGGTTCGACCAGCGGCGGTGACGCGGCCCGCGCTAGTTCAGCGGCCGGGAGCGCGAAGCGTGATGTAACCCACCTGGCAGATCGGCTCGACCGGCTGAGCCTGGTGTGCATGGCGATGTGGTCGCTGATCCAGGACAAGACCCAACTCACCGAGAAAGACCTGCTTGAGCGGGTCAAGATGATCGACCTGATGGACGGGGTCGAAGACGGCAAGGCCTCACGCACCATCCAGAAGTGCCACGCCTGCAACCGCGTGATGTCGGCACGGCACCGCAAGTGCTTGTACTGCGGCGAGAAGAAGCTGGCGCAGAGCGCGTTTGATACGATCTGAATTCGTCGAAACTTCAGCCGGGAGGTTTGTGATGCGCAAGCGGATTAAGCGGTTGGCCATCGGTTTGTTGGTACTGGGTGTGCTATCGTTTGTTGTGTGGATCGCTCTTGGCCTGCACGGGCGATTGACGTTGATGAGGGAGATCGCCCTGTGGCGCGATATGGGTATTGCATTGGTCGTCGAGGATCGTACAGAGGCTGAGACGGAAGCGGCGTCAGACCCCCGCCTGGATAAGGCGATGAGGTTGTACGGCGAGGTGCCTGAATACTATCGAGACACCGTTGATGATTATTCGTCGGACGCCTTCGATGCCATGTCTGAGGCGGTCGAAGCATTCGCCGATGTTCGGGTTCTGATGCACGAGATTACTGCCGAATCGGCTGGGCCTTGGGGCGGCGAGGTGTCGGTGTCAATCTCTGATATCGCTAACCTGATTGACCGTCTCGGTTCCGCCAGACGTGCTAGCCGCCTCTTCGCATCCGAAGCGACGGTGTATGCCGAACAGGACGACTGGGTCGCCGCTTCTGGTTCTATTGAGGCCGGGCTGGTCGTTGGCCGCCGGGTTAATGAGCACCACGCATTAATTGCCATGCTTACCACCGTTGCGATCGATCACGCAATGATTGACCGGATAGAGGCACTTTACTCGGAAGGCGGATGGCCCAGCGATTCGGCCATAGATGCTCTAAGGGAGATTGACTACCGAGCTGATATCCCTTCAATGCTCGAAGGGGAGGCATTACTCTACTTGCAAGTTTCGGAGGTGTATTCGAGTTCACCGTTGGTCCTATACGATACTGCATATGCACTTGGGCAATACCGACGAGTCTTAAAGACTATCAAGACAGATCAGACGCCGTTAAGGGAATTGGTATACGAATTAGACCCGCCCTGGTGGGCTTACCTATATAAAGTATCAGCGGTTGCGTTTGATCAATCGACCGAAGTGCTGACAAATGCCCAGGCCCGTGTGGACCTTGCGAAGACGGCCATTATGTTAAGACGATACAAGGCTGAACACGGGACGTATCCTGCAAGGTTGGCAGAGTTGACAGATGTCCCGACTGATCCGTGTAGCGGTGGGGCGTTTGACTACCGGCGGGAAGAGGACGGGTTCGTGTTGATCAGTTCGGGGGACAACGATGGCGAACCGATCGATTGGCGTTGGGAGAAATAGCACACGCGCGTTGTGCAGTAAGAAAAACCCACGGATTGAATCCGTGGGTTTCGTGGGTGGTGTCGTTGTTGTGATCACTTCTCGAAGACACGACGGGTTTAGGCGTCGGTCTTGTCCATGTGGATGTCCATCTGCGGGAAGGGGATGCCGATGCCGGCGTTGTCGAGGTGTTGCTTGACGGCGCGGGTGGCGGCTTCCTTGATGCCCCAGTAGTCGGCGGCGTTGCACCAGACGCGGACGGTCCAGTTGACGGACGAATCGCCGAGGTTGCCCAGCACGATCGCGTGGGCTGGGTCGGTGAGGGTGCCTTCGACAGATCGTGCTGCCGCGTCGAGTATTTCGCGGGTCTTGTCGATGTCGGCGGAGTAATCCACGCCGACAGCGACATCGACGCGGCGTGTGTCGTGGTGGCTGATATTTTCGATGGTTGAGCCGTAGATTGCGCCGTTGGGGATGATGATGCGGCGGTTGTCGGGGGTGTCCATCGCGGTGGTGAACAATGAGATTTCGTAGACCTTGCCGGTGATGCCGCCAGCGTTGACGACGTCGCCGATCTTGAAGGGTCGGAAGATCAGGAGCATGACGCCTGAGGCGAAGTGGCCGAGCGTGCCGGAGAGTGCCATGCCTACGGCGAAGCCCGCGGCGGCGAGGATGGCGGCGAAGGCGGTGACTTCAACGCCCATCTTGCCCAGCGCGATAATGACGCCGAGGATGAGGACCGTGTACTTGGCCATCTTGCCGAAGAAGCGTGCGAGGGTGAGGTCTATCTTTGCCTTGGTGACGGCCTTGGTTACGGAACGGCTGGCGATCCCTGAAAGGATGTACGCGGCGATGAGGATAATCAGTGCGAACAGCAGGGGCAGGCCGTAGTCTTGAGCGAGTTCGGTTAGTTTTTCAGGGGTTAGCCAGGCGGTGAAATCTTGCGGGGCCGGGAGCGGGGGGGCGTCGGTTGGCATGGGTGTGTCTTGTGCGAGAAGCAGCGTGAGCATAGGTATGTCTCCGTAACTTAATGGGGCCTGATCGTGTGAATGAATACTCTAAGCCGATGAATCAGATGGGTATTCTAACAGACTGACGGGCGGGGGGGGTAGCCCCGAAAAGGCACAAGAAACACAAATCTGAATCGTAGAATAAGAGTGTTTGGTGTATTGATTGATGGCGGCGGACTTCTACGCATTTTTCGTGTCTTTTGTGCCTATTTGTGGCTACATTCGATGGATCGGTGCGCGTGAGTATTTAGAGTAACATGGAAACAGAATGATCGTGAAAGCTCGGCTTAATCCGATCGGTGTGGCGCTGATGGTGGCGTTGGTTTTTGCATGCGCGTCGGCGTCGGCTCATGCGGCGGGTGTGGCGGAGAAGACGTTCGAGGCAACGGATACGCCGGTGGTGCGGGAAGAGGAGACGGAGAAGATACGAGCGGTGCTGGATCGTGTGTTGTGGGAGCCGGGTGATTTTGAGGTCCGTTGTACGGCTACGCCGGGGCTGGGGTATGACGCGCTGGTGCGTTTTGATTCGCCGTTGCCTTCGGGCAAGCGGTGGGTCGATCGGGTGGTGCTGAGGTGGTACGCGGCACGGGACGAAAACGGTGAAGCTATCGAGGCGCCAGCGGTGCTGATGGTTCACACGCTGCAGCCACAGATGTTGATCTCGGATCAGTTGGCGCGGAGTTTTGCCGGGCGCGGGTTGCACACGTTTGTGTTGCAGTTGCCGGGGTATGGTCAGCGGTGGGATGGGCCGGGTGTGTTTCCTGGGGTGACGGCGCTGGTGAACGGGCGTCAGGCGGTGGCGGATTGCCTGCGGGCACGAGATGCGATCTTGGTGTTGCCGAACATCGAGCCTGGGCCGATCGCGTTGCAGGGGACGAGCCTGGGCGGGTTTGTCGCTGCGACGGCGGGTGGGATTCAGACGTCATTTGATCCGGTGGTGTTGCTGATAAGTGGAGGCGACTGCTACGAGGCTATGATGAATGGGCAACACGACACGCGGTTTTTGCGTGGGGCACTTGCGAGGAAGGGCTACACGGGGCGGGCGTTGAGGGAGTTGTTAGAGCCGGTCGATCCGGTACATGTTGCCTCACGGCTAGACCCCGAGCGTACCTGGTTGATTTCTGCGCGGGACGACATGACGATTCCCCGGGCCAGCAGCGATGCGCTGGCGGAGGCGATCGGTTTGGATGAAGAGCATCGGCTCTGGTTGGGTACCAATCACTACACGACGCTGCTGATGCTGCCGGGGGTCGCGCAGGGGATGGCGGATATTATCCTGAACAAAGATCACCACCCCGCTACCGCGCCCAAGAGAATGCCGGGGTTAGGGGCAGGAGGCAATCCCCAGAATTAAACAGACGCCCCCGGGGACTCGGACCCCATCCGGGTGCGCAGGTGGTCCAGGACGTTCATGAAGTTGATGTAGCTGTCGTAGGGTGATTCGTAGGGGTTGAAGTACTTGTGGACGTCGCCGTCGGAGAAATACTTGGTACACATGTAGTAGAAGTGGTCGCTGGTGGTGAGCGTGCGCCAGTCGGAAAGCAGGGCGGGGTCGTCGGCGGTCTTGATCGGGTCTTCCAGGCGGTAGAGTTCGTGCAGGGCGCTGGACTGCATGGCGTTGCCCATCCAGGCGGAGAGGTCGCGTTCGGTGTCGGCCCAGGAAGTCATCTGTGTCACGTCGTAAGAACCTACGGGTTCGTAGGACTCGAGTGTTTCGCTGGGTGTGTGAAAGCCTATGCCGCGATCGAGGACCTGGGTTGGTAGTGCTTTGAGGAAATCGAAGATGCCGGTCTCCTGCCACTGGTGTTCGCCGAAGGTTTCGTAGTCCATGAACAGGTTGACGGTGTCGGCCCCGTCTTCGGCTGCTTTGGCGATCCAGTCGGCGTACTTCTCGGCGGTCAAAGGCCACTCGTTCCAGTCGCGGTTGCTGAAACGAAACGCGATGTCGTCGGACATGCGGTAGTTTTTTAATAATAGCGGGAGTTGCGGGTGGGCAGGCGGGGTGTAGAGGTGGTTGGGCGATCGGGTGTCCAGTGATGCGTCCACACCCTCGGCGAGTATGCCGGTGAATCGTCCCATCTCAGCGACGTGTGCCGCGAGGGTATTGTTGTAGATCAGCTCGGTGTTGCGGAACACGGCGGGGGTCTGGCCGAACAGGTCTTCGATCATGCGGGTGTGCATATCTACCTGTTGGTCGAACTCGGCTTTGCTGTAGTGGAAGGCGAGGCTGTGGTGGTAGGTCTCGGCGAGGAACTCGCAGCAGCCGGTATCGACCATCTCGCGGAAGAGGTCCAATACCTCGGGCGCATGACTTTTAAGCTGGTCCACCACACACCCGGTCATCGAGAACCCGACCCGAAAGTCGCCCTTGTGTTTGCGGATCAGGTTTAACAACAGCTTCGTCGCGGGGAGGTAGCACTTGTTGGCGACCTTGCGGAGGATGTGGCTGTTGCGTGGGGTGTCGAAGTACTGGGTGTCGGCATCAAACACGCTGTAGCGGCGCAGCCGACGGGGCTGGTGCATCTGGAAGTAGAAACAAACGGACGCCATGGGGTGCGGCTCTTGGGCGGTGAGTATCGTAACGGGCCGGCCTGCGGTCGGCGTGTTGAGTAGAGCCATTGTCTACGCCCCGGCGGGTTGTGCAACCACGCTCCTGTATAGGCCATACAAACGCCCGACGGGGACCGGAATCCCTGCGGAATTTACGCCGCCGCTTGGTCCGGCGACACCCCATCAGCTATACTCCCGCTCCTGAACCCAAGCTCCAATCCCCCGGCCAAACACCATGCCCACACCGCCTACCGCCAGCGAAGTTAGACAGCAGTTCATCGACTACTTCAAGGATCGCTGTGCCCATACCGTCGTCCCATCCAGCCCGGTGGTCCCCCACGACGACCCGACGCTGTTGTTTGCCAATGCGGGGATGAATCAGTTCAAGCCTTACTTTTTAGGTACGGAGCAGCCGCCGTACCCCCGGGCGGTGGATACCCAGAAGTGCATCCGGGCCGGCGGCAAGCACAACGATCTGGAAGATGTCGGCAAAGATACCTACCACCACACCTTCTTTGAGATGCTCGGCAACTGGTCCTTCGGCGACTACTTCAAGAAAGAAGCTATCGACTGGGCATGGGATTTACTCACGTCTAAAGATCATTGGGGGATCGAGAAGGACCGCCTGCACGCGACTTATTTTGAGGGTGATGCTGCCGAGGGCCTGGAACCCGACACCGAGGCCCGCGACCTCTGGCTGAACTATCTTCCCGCCAGCCAGGTCCATCCGGGGAACAAGAAAGACAACTTCTGGGAGATGGGCGATACCGGCCCATGCGGCCCCTGCTCGGAACTGCACTTTGATCGTACACCCGACAAGTCCGGTGCCAAACTCGTTAATGCCGACGCGCAGGATGATGTCGTCGAGATATGGAACCTGGTCTTCATCCAGTACAACCGTGGGGCCGACAAGAAACTGACTCCGCTGCCCGCTCAGCACGTCGACACCGGCATGGGCTTTGAGCGCATCGTCCGTGTGTTGCAAGGCAAGCAATCCAACTACGACACGGATGTGTTTACGCCGTTGTTTGATGCGATCCAGAAAGCCACGGGAGCCAAACCATACGGCGGCGGCGAAGGAACGATGGAAGACCACACCGACATCGCCTACCGGGTGTTGGCGGACCATATCCGGTGTCTGACGTTTGCGCTGACGGATGGGGCGGTGCCGAGCAATGAAAAACGGGGATATGTTCTTCGGTCGATTCTACGTCGTGCCATGTTCTATGGGCGATATCAATTAGGCGTCGATCTTCCCGATCCATTCTTGTATAAGTTGGTTGATGCGGTGGTCAACCTGATGGGTGATGCTTTTCCTGAACTGAAAAAAAATCCAGCTCGTGTTGCGGAGATTATTCGGGAGGAAGAAGAGAGTTTTGCAAAAACTCTCGGTCGTGGCATGAAGCGGTTTAATACGGCTATTTACGATGAAATAGGTAAAGCTATCTCTCTATCGAATAGTAATAAGCCTCAGAGCGAGCGCCTTAATTTCAGACTTGCTAATACTTATTCTGTGACATCTAATGAACTTCACAGCCAAGAGATAGTAGATTTTCAAGAAAATGAATCTTTGCCGCTTGGTCCAGATACACAGCTATGTGTATATCGGGTGTCGGATGATGAAGTGCAACTTCAATTACCCTTTGGTCAGATCACCGCAACGCATCTTTCTACCCTTTTGCCAGATCCACTTCAGATTAGTGCTTCGGCTGCCTTTAAGCTCCATGGAACCTTTGGCTTCCCAATAGGCCTGACCAATCTCATCGCTGAACAACGAGGATTTACTGTAGACATCGTTGGCTTCAACAAACTCATGGATGAGGACCGTGTGAGTTCCCGAGGCGGGAGCTGTGGTGCGGATTCTCGGCAATCGTTGGTCGAGCATGTACAGAAGGGGGATTTGCCTGTCACGGAGTTTGTCGGGTACGAGTACACCGAACTTCCCGTGGGCGAGACGCCGTTGCATGTGTTTCGTGTGGGGAACAACTGCGGGTTGTACAAGGTTGCTGAAAAAGTATCGACCGGTCGGCCTTGCGCGGTGGTGGTGGGTAAGACGCCGTTTTATGCTGAGGCTGGCGGGCAGGTCGGGGATACCGGGGTGATTCAAATAGAAGGCGGCGCCCGGGTCAAGGTTACGGACACGATTAAGATCGGCGATGTGACGTTCCACCTCGGCGAGGTGGTGGCGGGGACGTTGGTGCCGTCGGATAACGCCAGGGTTTCGTTGGCTGTTGATCGCGGTCGGCGGGCGAAGATCATGAGTAACCACACGACGACCCATGTGATGAACAAGGCGTTGCGCGATCATGTCAACCCCGAGGCGATGCAGAAGGGGTCGCTGGTCGATGACCAGAAGCTGCGCTTTGACTTCTCACATAAAGCTGCACTAACCCAGGACGAGTTAGCCCGGGTTGAGCAGCAGGTGAACGCGGATATTGCTTCTGATTTGCCGGTGTATACAGCGGAGGTTCCGCAGGACAAGGCGATCAAGATTAATGGGCTGCGTGCGGTGTTTGGTGAGAAGTACCCGCCGAGGGTTCGCGTGGTGTCTATTGGTGTGCCGGTGGATGAACTGCTGGCGAAACCTGCGAACGCGGACTGGGCCAGGCTCTCGATCGAGTTCTGTGGGGGGACGCACCTTAAGAAGACCGGGGATGCGGAGGGGTTTGTGATTCTTAGTGAGGATGCGGTCGCCAAGGGTGTTCGGCGGATCACGGCACTGACCGGGTCGGCGGCGCACCAGGCGGAGGCCAACGCTCAGGGTTTACTTAATCGTCTGGAAGCGATCAAGAGTGCGGGGGATGAGGCGAACCTGGCGGATAACCTTGCCAAGTTGAATACTGAGATCGGCGAAGCCACGCTGCCCGCCATCGCCCGCGCCAAGCTGCGCGACGGCATGGCGAAGCTGCAGGAGCTTGCCAAGAAAATCGAGAAGCAGAAGAGCAAGGACAGTGCTGGGCTGGTGGTCGAGACCGCGAGGCAACTGGCGGAGCAACTCAGCGGCGAGGTGATCGTCACAGCGATCGAAGGCGCGGATGCCAATGCCCTGCGTACCGCGATGGATGTGATCCGTAAGAAGCACCCGGAGGCGGCGTTGCTGCTTGCCGGCTCGGCGGGAGATGACAAGGTTGCCCTCATTGCGTCTGTGCCTAAGGACAAGATCGGTAAGGGGCTTAAAGCTGGGGACTGGGTCAAGGAGGCGGCAAAAGTCGTCGGCGGGGGTGGCGGGGGGAGGCCCGACACGGCGCAGGCGGGGGGGAAGGAGCCGGCGAAGATCCCGCAGGCGTTGGAGGTTGCGAAGTCGTTTGCTTTGGGAAAACTGGGATAAACACAGAGGCGCAGAGACGCAGAGAGGAACGGATGAAGAGTTATCCGCAGATTTCGCAGATTGCGCAGATGAAGAAGGAGCAAACGCGGCCCGCTTCTCTGAAAATCTGCGCCATCTGCGCAATCTGCGGATACTTCCGCTCTGTGCCTCAGTGTCTCTGTGTTAAATTGGATTGAATCATGCCTACGATCAACGACAACTTCCTTAAACTCGCGGCAGGCTACCTCTTCCCCGAGATCGAGCGAAGGGTTGCCGAGTTCACCAAGGGCAACCCGGACGCCGCGGCGAAGATTATCAAGCTGGGGATCGGCGATGTCACCGAGCCGTTGCCCGAGGCGTGTGTGGTGGCGATGCATAAGGCGGTGGACGATCAATCCAAACGTGAATCGTTTCATGGTTATGGGCCGGAGCAGGGGTATGCCTGGCTGCGCGAAGCGATTGTCGAGCACGATTACCTGGCTCGCGGCTGTGATATCAGTGCCGACGAGGTGTTCATCTCCGACGGCTCCAAGTGTGACTGCGCCAACATCCTGGACATCCTTGGCAGTGATAACATCATCGCTGTGACCGATCCGGTGTATCCGGTGTATGTCGATACCAACGTGATGGCGGGTAACACCGGCGGGGCGGACGAGGTCGGCGACTACGGCGGATTGGTTTACCTGCCGGCAACCGTGGAAAACAATTTTACGCCGGAGCTGCCCGCATCCAAGGTCGATGTCATCTACCTTGGCTATCCCAACAACCCCGCCGGCTCGGTCGCAACCAAAGAGACACTCAAGAAGTGGGTGGACTACGCCAAAGAACACGGCTCGCTAATTCTATTTGATGCGGCGTATGAAGCGTTCGTTACCGAGGCGGATATCCCACGGTCGATCTACGAGATTCAAGGGGCGCGTGAGGTGGCGATCGAGTTCCGCAGCTTCTCGAAGAATGCTGGGTTCACCGGGACACGGTGCGCCTTTACCGTTGTGCCCAAGGGGCTGACAGGCAGAGCGTCCGACGGTTCGGATGTCGAGTTGCACGGGCTGTGGCAGCGTCGGCAATCGACCAAATTCAACGGGGTGTCCTACATCATCCAACGCGGTGCCGAGGCGGTCTACTCCGAATCGGGCAGGCAGCAGGCCGCTGGGCTGGTCAGTTTTTATCTGGAAAACGCACGGATTATTCGTGAAGCGCTTGAGCGGGCCGGCATGACGGTGTTTGGTGGCGTGAACGCGCCGTATGTCTGGATCAAGACACCTGCTGGGCAGACCAGTTGGCAGTTCTTCGACACGCTTCTGAACGACACCCATATCGTCGGCACCCCCGGCAGCGGGTTCGGCGCGGCGGGCGAGGGGTATTTCCGGCTTAGCGCGTTTAACAGCCGGGAGAATGTGCAAGAGGCGATGCAACGGATCGGGGCGGTGTTGGCGGTGTGAAGTGTGATTGATGAATGATGAGTGCTAATTTTCGTGAGGGGGATTTGACTACAGAGGTCATCGAGGGCGCAGAGGAGGAGGCGGGGGAGGGGGAGTATCCGCAGATTGCGCAGATGACACAGATTATGAGGGGGCGCGACTAATCGCGGCGCTTCGTAGGGTTCATATCGGTATGCTGGTGGTCATGCCTGACGAATCAATTGACATCGTGTGTGAAGCCTTGGCACTGCTCACTGAGTGCCGGACCGCAAGCCTTGCCACTGTTGATGAGCGAGGCGAACCCCACGCTGCCAACATCCAATACGTCCACGACGAACGGTTGCGGTTGTATTTCATATCCGGTGAGGACACGGCACACAGCCGACACATCGCGGTGAACCCTGCTGTTGCTTTGACCGTCTACAACCATGACGATGAAAATCCTGCCAGTATTCGTGGCCTGCAACTGCATGGGCGGGCGGAGCCGGTCACCGAGCAGGCGGAGCGTAGCTGCGCCCTGGCCCTGTATGCCGAGCGATTCCCGTTCATCGCAGACGAGCCTGCACTCCGCGCTGCGGTAGAGAAACAGACGTTCTATTGCATGACCCCGACCTGGCTACGGCTGATTGATAATCGTCGGGGGTTTGGGTGGAAGGTGGAGAAAGAATTGGGATAACCGCTAAGACACGAAGAGCGCGAAGAAGAGGTTAAGAGGGGGCATCCTGCAAGAGTTCTTGAACCACAGCGATCCAGTCGGCTTCAACCCAATCACCACCGATTGGCCCGACACGTCTGACCGACCAGCCAGCCAGTTCCAGATCCCCTTGCATCCAACTGCCTCGGGTAACATTGCTGGTGTGAATAATGACGGGACAGATGGGCGTAAGCTCCGCCAAATGACGGGCCACTTGCAGGCCATCGCCAGGATCGTTGGTGTCTCCGTCGTCGGGGTAGAGGTCGTGATCTAACGAGACGAGTTGGGCTTGAGCAAGATGTTGATCCACTTCGGCGATCATCTTGACTGCCGATCGCCACACTCGAACATCAAGCTCGATCTTTGCGGTTTTAAGGGACTGGTAAAAACGTCTTAGCCGCTCGCGATCGTCTTCGAGGATGAGGATGGAACCCATAGGATTCAACGATCCTTCAGTTGCTTGATGATCGCGTCCAGTATCGCCTCCGGCTCAGTCATCCGCCCGGCCCCCTCGGTGCGACAGGCTTGCCAGCCGTCATCGGGGCCGATGAGTTGGGCGTTGGGGAGGGTCTTTAGGGTGGCGACGTTTTTCTGGACGATTGTGTTGGCCCACATGTCGGCGTTCATCGAGGGGGCGATGAGCAGGGGGGTTTGGTTGGGGAGTGCGCAGGTGATGAGGGTGACGACGTCGCCGGTCAGGCCGTGGGCGAGTTTGGCGATGAGGTCGGCGGTGGCGGGGGCGATGACCATGAGTTCACACCATCGTGCGACGCCGACGTGTTGGCTGTCGGGGTGGTCGTCGGATTGCCAGACACTGGTGAGGACGGGTTTGCCGGAGAGTGATTGGAAGGTGAGTGGGCCGACGAAGCGTGTGGCTGCGTCGGTCATGAGGACGCGGACTTCGGCGCCTTGTTGGACGAGTTTGCTGACGAGTGTGGCTGTTTTGTAGCAGGCGATCCCGCCGGAGAGTGCGACGGCGATGCGGCGACCGGACAGCGCCCCCGGATCCCTCGGTTGCCCCAAGGGGACGGGGTTGTCTGACTGATCGTGTGATGTTTCAGATGGCGGGGCCATGGGTGACGGCTCCGGCGGCTAGGACCCGCGTTTGGTCAGACTTCTTCGTGGCCTTCTTCCAGCTCGTAGTTGATCTTGCCTTCGACGACTTCCTGCACGGCGATCTCGAAGTCGGTTCGGCCGTCACGTTCGACCAGTGGACGGGCACCTTCCATCAACTCGCGGATGCGGTGCTGGATCAGTGCGGTGAACTTGAATCGTCCGCCGAGGTCGTGAATGATCTTGTCGTCTTTGAGTGCTTCGATCATTTTTGTGATGCTCCGGGGTGGGGTTGCCGGGGGGTTGCCGGGGGTGCTGGGAGTGGAGGCAGTGACTGTGCCAAGCCCTAAAGTATAACTGGTGTAATGAGCGGGGACAAGCGGGGTTTGGGTGGGATTTGAGGGCTGGGGATGGCTTGGGGGTGAATGAGGTGGGATATCCGGGGGTAATCCGGGGTAAACCGGGGGTGGCGGCTTGCTGGGGGGCGTTGGCCTGCTACCATCCGACGCCATGAAGACAAGTCTTGCCTGGCTCAATAGCTATCTGGATAAGCCGATCACCGCGGATCAGGCGGAACCTCTGCTGACGGATGTGGGGTTTCCTTTTGATGGCTGTGATGAGTTGACGCTTTCAACGGGGGCGACGGACACGCTGATGGACGTCGAGGTGACCAGCAACCGCAGCGATTGCCTGAGCCATCTGGGCCTGGCGCGTGAGGTGGTGGCAGCATCGGGGCTGTCGCTGGTGCCGCCGGAGATTGAACTGCCGAGCGATACCGGTGTAGCCATTGGTGATTTGACGAGTGTTGAATCGAACGAGCGGGGACTCTGCCCGTTGTATACGGCACGGGTGATCACGGGCGTGAAGATCGGGCCGAGTCCGAAGTGGCTTGTCGAGCGCGTCGAGGGGGCGGGGTTGCGCAGCGTGAACAACGTGGTGGACATCACTAACTTTGTGCTGTTGGAGTTGGGTCAGCCGTTGCATGCTTTTGACATGGGCAAGCTGGCGGGGCGGAAGATCATCGTTCGGCGAGCGCAGGGTGGCGAGCTGTTCACGGCGATCGATGGCAGCAAGCATAAGTTGACCGGGAAGATGCTGGTCATCGCGGATGCTGAAAAGCCTGTTGCGATTGCGGGGGTGATGGGCGGGCTTGATAGCGAGGTGACAAACGAGACGACGGACATCCTTTTGGAGTCTGCTATCTTTGATCCGTTGAGTGTGCGAAGCACCAGCCGGGCGTTGAAGCTGGGGAG
Organism: Planctomycetota bacterium; assembly: GCA_024279275.1. Classification (GTDB taxonomy): domain Bacteria; phylum Planctomycetota; class Phycisphaerae; order Phycisphaerales; family Phycisphaeraceae; genus JAJRRS01. Next base: position 31,805 of record JAJRRS010000166.1, read on the forward strand.
CGATTCGAGTTTTCGGTTTGAGCGGGGCGTTGACCCAGTAGGTGTGGATCGTGCGAGTCGGCGTGCGGCGAAGTTGATTGTGGAACTGGCGGGGGGCACGCTTGCCGAAGGTGTGATCCGGATTGGTGATGATGAACCCGCCCCGGCCAAGGTGTCGATGCGCGTTAGCCGATGTGTGGCACTATTGGGGATCGACCTTGATGCTGAGCATATTTGCGGTTCACTGGATCGACTGGGACTGACTCCGCAGGTGGACGGCGACATCGTGACCTGCACCATCCCGACGTACCGTTTGGATCTTAAGCGTGAGGTCGATCTGATTGAAGAGGTCGGTCGGCTGTATGGCTACGACAACCTGGCGGTACATTCCCGGATTGAATTAGAGGTTCGGCCTAAGCAGAACGAGGTCGTCGCCCGACAGGAGCTTGGGCGGGTGCTGGCGGCGCACGGGTATCACGAAACGATCACGCCATCGCTATTGACCGAGGAACATGCCAAAGCGTTCTGCCCTGATTCGCTTGAGCCGATGGCGTTGGCGGGGGAGGCTCGGCGGAAAGATAGATTTCTGCGTCCATCGTTGCTGGCGAGTCTGTTGAATTGCCGAAAGCACAACCAGGATCGGGGCAACGAGGGGGTGCGTTTGTTTGAGGTGGCGGGCACCTGGGGCGACCGGGATGGCAAGACCAGTCAGGTCACATCCCTGGCCACGCTGACCGACGCGCCCGATCCGCACGAGGGTTTCCGCAATGCACGCGGGGCGATCGAGGAACTCACACAGATGCTGGGCGGTGATGATGTGGCGAAGACGCTGGCTTTTGAGCCGGTGGACGATGCACGGTATCAGCCAGCAGCCAGGGTGATGCTGCATGGCGAAGAGTGCGGCCGAATCGGTGTACTCTGCGATGCATTCCAACACCGGTTCGGCCTACAGGCCCCGGTCGTATTGATGGAGGTTGATTACGCTCCCTTCGCTGCGAACTTCCCGCCTAATCGCACCGTCGGCAACCTGCCACGCTTCCCGGGGATCGAACGCGACCTGAGCATTGTCGTTGATGAGGCTGTTACCTGGCGACAGGTTGAAAAATGTGTCGTCGATGCCGATCCAAAGATGCTTGAAGACCTGCAGTTTGTCACCATCTTCCGTGGCAAGCAGATCGGCAAAGGCAAGAAGAGCCTGAGCCTGCGGATGCGGTTCCGTAATCCCGATGCGACGCTTCGCCACGATGAGGTTGATCCGCAGGTTAATGCGGTGGTGGAGAAGTTGAAGTCGGGGGTTGGCGCGGAGTTGCGGGGGTAAACGCAAGGACGCTGAGTAAGAGTTGACAGGATGACAGGATGGACTGGATAACAGTGGGTTCTAACAAGAAATCATCTTGCCTATCCTGTCATCCTGTCTAAACGCTTGTTTTCAGTCTTGGCGTTTTTGGCGGTTTAATTTTCCACATCTTCGCGCCTGGGGTCGTACCACAGTCCTAGTTTGTCGCGGCTTTTCATTGAGTTCATGCCGCCGAGGGCGAAGTTGAGCAGCATTCGGATGAGTTCCCAGAAGCCGTAGGTGCGCAGCTTTCGGCCGGAGGTGACGGCAGGCTCGCGAAGAAGGATAAACTTGCCTTGCTTGTGCATCGCCTGGCTGAATGCGACTTCTTCGGCGGCGAAGAGTTCTTCGTCGAATCCGCCGACGGCGTCAAAGGCTTGGCGTGTGCTGTAGACAAAACAGCCGGCGGCTAGGCCGGAGAGTCGGTAGAAGAACATGAAGACGGGGACGGTCATGCGGGCGTGGAACGGCATCTTGCCCTCAAACGCAACCGATGCGCCGCCGCCGACCGCACCGGCCTGGATATTTTTCTGGACGCCGCGCAGCAGGGGCAGGCTGATGGTGGTGTCCGCATCAACGAAGATCAGGACGTCGCCCGTAGCTTCGGCCGCACCGCTGTTGCGTGTCTTGGCTATCTGGCGGTGATCGACGTGGACGACTTGAGCGCCATTTTGCTGAGCCACTTCGGCTGTCGCGTCGGTGGAGGCGTCGTTGACGACGATAATTTCGTATACCTCGCCCAACTCTTTAGCCGCTGCGTGGATCGATTCGATCGTGCGCTGGAGCAAGGGCTGCTCGTTGTGTGCGGGGATGATGAATGAATACATCATGGTGGATGATAGCAGGCGGATGGGATGATTTCACCGCTGAGGGCGCGGAGAACGCAGAGGATACGGAAGGAGGGGGATGGGAGGGGAGCGTCCGCAGATTGCGCAGATGACACAGATTAAGAGGATGCGCACTTGGCCACGCATGATTCCTATCTGTGGAATCTGCGGATCACTTCTTGTTGATCGTTCTGCGGTCAGGCTTACCGCTTGATGGTTTTGCTGGGTCTGGCGCGTCGGCGGTTGGGCTTGGCTCGGCCTGATGTTGGGGCGGCGTTGGATTGGCCTTGGGATGAGTTCTTCTGCCAGGCGTTGCGTTTGGCGCCGTTGGCGGGCTTGCGCTTGGAGCGGTGGGTGGAGCCGCCTGCAGACTTAGTCGGGCGTTGGCCTGTGGGTGAGGCGGAGGGCCTTGGGCCCGGCGACGGGATCGAGTGTTTGAGGAGCGTGATCTGTGTGCCGATCATCTTCTCGATATCGCGGAGGGTCCGGCGTTCGTCATAAGCACAGAAGGTGATGGCTTGACCCTTGACGCCGGCGCGGCCGCTGCGGCCGATGCGGTGGACGTAGGTCTCGGCATCGCCCGGCATGTCGAAGTTAACCACGTGCGAGATGTCGTTGACATCCAAGCCACGGGCGGCGATGTCGCTGGCGACCAGCACGAGGGTTCGGCCGTTCTTGAAGTTCTGCAAGGCTTTCATGCGTGCGTTTTGCGTCTTGTTGGAGTGGATCGCATCGGCGGTGAAGCCGGAGGCGTTGAGCCGTTTGGTGATCTTGTCGGCACCGCGCTTGGTGCGGGAGAAGACCAGGGTGCGGGTCATGTCCTTGCCTTCCAGGAGCTTGTCCAGAAGGTCGGCTTTGCTACGGGGGTCGATGAGGTAGGCGGACTGCTTAACTGTTTCGGCGGTCTTGGTCTTCGCGGCGATCTTCACGACAGCGGGGTCGGTGAGGATCTTGTCAGCAAAGACCTGGATCGATTTGGGCATCGTCGCGGAGAACATCAGGGTCTGCCGTTGCTTGGGCATCATCCCGATGATCTTCTTGATGTCGTGGATGAAGCCCATGTCCAGCATGCGGTCGGCCTCATCGAGAACGAGGATCTCGACGCTGTGGAGGTTCAGTGCCCGCTGATTGAGCAGGTCCATCAGTCGGCCGGGCGTGGCGACGACGATATCGACGCCTCGCTTAAGCGACTGAACTTGTGGGCGTTGGTTGACGCCGCCGAAGATGACGGTGCCGCGGAGGTCCATGTTCTTGCCGTAGTTGCGGAAGCTGTCGCCGATCTGGGCGGCGAGTTCACGGGTCGGGCTGAGGACCAGTGCCCGGATAGGGCGATGTTCTGGGGTGCGACCGGCCTTGCCCTGGGTGGCTTTCTTAGGCTTTTGGCCGTGCAGTTTCTGGAGGATGGGCAGGGCAAACGCGGCGGTCTTGCCGGTGCCTGTCTGGGCGCACCCGAGCATGTCCCGGCCGGCGATGGCGTGGGCGAATGTCTCGCGTTGGATCTGGGTTGGGGTGGTGTAACCCTTGGCTGACAAGGACAATAGCAATGGCTCAATGAGCCGCATCTCTTTAAATGACATGTGTACAGGTTTATTCCTGGGTCTTGGACCCATATTAGCCGGAAGTAGCCGCAGATAAATCGGGGGGATAAATCCAGGTAGTCCGGGCGGTGGTTTAGGCCGCCAGAATCATTGGATCCGTTGGCCTGAAGCGAGGCCGGTGCCGCGCAGCACATCAGTTTAGCATGGATGGTCGGGAATAGCGAATGCGGGGCTTGAGATAGGAATTCATTGCTTTGAGAGTGTGGGCGGGACCATGGCAGCTCTCAAAACCGTGATGATGCCAAACGCAGCTAAGGTTTCTAAAAAGAAGCTCTTAAACCAGTTCAACGTAGTCATGGTCCAATGGAGTGTTGCCATAACGACCTCCTTTCGTGTTAGAAGATACAGGATAATCCTGGTCAACATCACGATAAGAAAGCTGCTCAGTGGGTCCGCGGGACATAGTCCCGCTCACACTGTCACCTGTCATTATACAGCATGCTGGTTATGAGCAACTAGAAGTAGATTAGTCTGATCGAAAGTGAATTGCTCACATTCAAATCGCATTAAACCCCTGTCCCTTCGGATCAGCCACCGCGATGACTGCTGCGTGGACGCTGCGGGCGTTGGCTTGGTTTAGCAGGCGGGTGCAGGTGCTTAGGGTGGCGCCGGTGGTTTTTACATCGTCGATGAGGATGACATCGTGGCCGGCGAGGTCGATGTTTTGAATGTCGAAGGAGTGGCGGACGTTGTCGTGTCGACGTGAGGGGGCGATGGCGGTCTGGGGCGGGGTGTGGCGGGTGCGTTTTAGGATCGGGGCGTAGGTGAAGCCTCGTGTTTTGGCGACGGCTTTGGCGATGAGGTCGGCCTGGTTGTAGCCGCGGTGCCAACGGCGGAAGCGGTGCATGGGGACGGGGCAGACGATGAGTCCCCCGCCCCCGGATGTTTCGCTCTTGTCAGTTTCTGATAACGGCGGTGATGCCAGGGCTTGTGCAAGTTGTTCACCCATCCATTGGCCGTAGCGCCATCGGCGGTGGAACTTGAGGTCGCGTATCCAATCGTCGATGGGTTGGCCGTAGAACCCCAGGCGGGTGATGCGTTGCCAGGGGAAACGCAGGTTCAGGCAGAAGGCGCAGCCGCGTGGTGTGACCGAGCCTGGGCCGGCGGAGGCGCCGCAGCGCGGGCAGTAGTCGTCGGGCGAGTCGGGGTGCCAGTCGGCGGTGCCTTGGGGTTGGTGGCCGGGCGGGACACACTCATCGATAAGCTGGCCCAGCCAACGGCGGGCACGGGACAGGGCGGGCGTGTGGGCGGTGGTCATGACGGGTTTGGTTATACTCCCGCGTGGTCACGGTGGCCAGAAGATTTTACTTAGACGGGTTGTAGCGGGGAGTGTTTAGCCACGAAGAGGCACAAAAGGCTCAAAAAAGAAGCAGGGGCAGGATTTAGATGGATGGCTCAGCCCCAGGGGATTCGAGTTTTTGAGGCGAGATGGGGCGTTACTGTTATTTGTGAATTTTGTGCCTTTTTGTGGCCATTGCTCCGTGCCCCCGGATACCCCCGGATACCCCCGGATACCCCCGGATACCCCCGGATACCCCACCGAAGCACCGGGGCGGTGCATCAGTGGGCTTTTGGAAAGAGGTAGGTTTGGTAGTCATTTAGGTAGTGAGTCGGTTGGTTTGAGATCATTATTAAATCGCTTTGCGGGAGTCGGATTGTCTGATAGCTCAATACAAGTTCCGCCCGCAATGTTGCCGTTGGTGATCTCTGCGCCGTTTGGGAATTACATACAGCCTAAGGGCGCGACTCCGACGCTGGGGACATTTACGCTGCATCGTCGGTCGGGGCGGTTGTGGCGGATCATCAAGACGGTGCGGTACCGCAGGAAGCAGCGGGCGTGGGTGAATAAGATCGGGCTGCGCAACCCGGGGATCGACTGGCTGGCCCAACGTGTGCAGCGGGGGCGTTGCGATGTGTCTGACAAGATCGTGAGTATCCACGGGTTTGATGAGCAGCAGTGGTGGGGGTTGCTGGAGCAGATCGCGGTGGTCAGGCCGATGGCGGTTGAGTTGAATATGAGTTGTCCGAATGTCGGGGAGATCGATTGGCCGACGGACTTGTTTTCTCGGTCGGTTGCAACGGGCGTGCCTGTTGTGGTGAAGCTGCCGCCGGTGAATTATGAGTTGATGGTCGAGCAGGCGGTGGCTGCGGGGGTTCGCACGTTTCATTGTTGTAACACGCTGCCTGTGCCGGAGGGTGGGATGAGTGGGCTGCCATTGAAGCCCAAGTCGTTGGCGTGTATCCGCGACCTGCGTGGCAGGCCGTATGGGAAAGAGCTGATGCTCATCGGCGGCGGGGGGATTTATGAGGTGAGTGATATCGATGCTTATGCCGAGGCGGGTGCGGACTGTGTGGCGTTGGGGACGAAGACGATGAACCCGGTTTACTTGTTCTCGCATCGCGGGCTTGGGCCGTTTGTCGAACGTGCCCGGCAGCGGTTTGGAGGTAGCGAGAACACGCGGATCTGCGATCCACCGCTAAACGGTGAGGCCTGATGTGGTGATGATCTACCGGCCTAAACCCGATCCTTAGGCGAGATCGCTCGGGTGACTTTGAAGGCCCGGTTGCCGCGGTATTGACCGAGTTGGCCGATGTATTTTCGTTTGCCTTCGACGGAGAGGGACAGCGGGCTGGCGGCGGGTTTGCCGGTGAGGATGACGTCGCCGACCTGTAGGTTGATCAGGTCGGTGATACTCATGGTGGTGTCGGCGAGGATGGTGGTGACGTCGAGCTTGGCGGCTTCGAGGTGGCCTTCAAGCCGAAGGCGGAGGCGGTTGTCGTTGGTGTTCTTTTTGTAGGCAGCCCAGGTCTGGTTGGAGAGCTTGTCGATGACCGACTCGATGACGTTGTAGGGGATGCACAGGCTCATGGTGCCGGCCCGGTTGCCCATCTTGACCTCGAAGCTGATGACAACGACGACCTCGTTAGGCGGAACGATCTGGACGAGTGCGGGGTTACTCTCGGATTCTTCGAGCTGAAAATCAAGCGGCATGATATTCGCCCAGGCCTCGGCCAGGCTGGTCTTGGCCCGGTCGATGATCTTGCTGACCAGGCGTAACTCGATCGCGGTGAGTGGGCGTTGGGGGATGAAGAGGTCGGCGTTGGAGCCGCCCAGCAGGCGATCGATCACCGGGTAGATGATCAGCGGGCTGATCTCCATGCACATGTTCCCGTCCAGAGGCTCGCAGGACAGGAGGTTGAAGCAGGTCGGGTTCGGCAGGGAGTGGGTGAACTCGCTGAAGGTCATCTGCTCGGTGTTGGCGACCTTGACCTCGACGATGGTGCGGAGGAATCCGGAGAGCAGGGCACCGTAGCTGCGGGCGAAGGCCTCGTGGAGCGTCTGCAACGCACGCATCTGGTCTTTACTGACACGCTCGGGGCGCTTGAAGTCGTAGTCGCGGATCTCGATGTCTTCGGTGCTGCCGATGCGTCGGTCGCTGTAGAAGACACAGGTTGCCTCGGCAGAAACCTCCTCGTCACCCCCATCGGTGTCCACCGCGGCGAGTAAGGCATCGACTTCATTCTGGTCAAGCAGATCGGACATAGGGGCCTGGGTCCTGGGAGTGAAGAGTCACAGTCGTGTTATCGGTCGCCTTGGGGGCTGGGCTTCAATACAGCCACCTGTCACAGGCGGCACGCAGATCGAAGCGGTAGAATGGCCTGTCGTCAACCCATCACACAACCAATCGCCGCCCCGACGGCCCGTGCCTCCTGCCAGACCCCAGACCCTGAACCCCAGCCCCCACCAAATCCATGAACCTACCCGCCAAACTCGAATCCCTCGGCCTGACACTCCCCCCAGCCCCCAAAGCCGTCGCGGCGTATCTGCCGGCGATCCGTAGCGGGGAGATGATTATCGTCAGCGGACAACTCCCCTTGGAAGACGGCCAACTCACCGTCACCGGCCCGGTCCCGTCATCGACTCCACTGGACGCCGCCCAGAACGCCGCCCGCCGTTGCGTCCTCAACGCACTGGCTGCGGTGGACCCACTGATCGATAGCGACTGGTCACGCTTGGTCCGGGTCGCCCGCGTCGGCGTCTTCGTTGCAAGCGATCCCACGTTTACCGAACAGCATCTGGTTGCTAACGGGGCAAGTGAGTTGCTGTTTGAGATCTTTGGCGAACCGGGTCGTCACGCCCGTGCTGCGGTGGGCGTGCCCTGCCTGCCGTTGGGGGCGTCGGTGGAGGTGGAGTTTATGTTTGAGGCGAGGTAGGGCAGACTCATGACCGGACCAAACTCAAGATTAAGGTGCCTGGCACGTTCTCCGGTTCCGGACACCCGAACAACTGTATCTGACCTGCTCGGTAGAAAACCTCTTGATTAACGCCAGAGGATCATCACGTTGTGGGTGAAGCAGTGCAGGAGGATGTCGCGGTTCTGGGCGTGGTAGCGGCGCGAGGTGATGGCGTGGCCGAGGTTGCGTTTAGCGTGTCGCTGTTGAAGCCGTGAGCATGCTCATGACGGTTTCGACCTGCCAGCGTTGGCCGTAGTTTGTGCGTTTGATGTTTTTGAATAGCCGTTGCATCAGCCGACGATACTTGCCTTTCGCGGGCTTGGTCGAAGGTCGACCGGCTTTGGGTGGGATGATGCTGGTGATGCCTAAAGCGTCTCGCAACAGTTGGTGGTTGGGTTCCGAGTCGTAGCCAGCGTCGGCGTAGAGCGTGTCGATCGTGAAGCCTGGGATGAGTTGGGTTTGCAGCCGTTTCAATTCTCCGACGTCCGGCGTGGGGTAGGCCGAGGGCGGGCGAGGGGTAAGTGCAGTTGAAGGCTGGGTTAATGATTGTGGGGCGTGTTATTGAGGTGTGACGGTCGACGAATCGGCTCCGCCGGTGTGAGAGGGGGGCGGATGGGTGGCGAGGTTGACGAAAGATTGATTTACAGCGACACTTACGAGATAAGCTGGGGGTGATAGAGGGGGCGTCCGGGGGTTGTTCTGAGGGATCAGGTTGGTTGGATCAGCGTCCGCGAAGCGGGCGAGGTTAAGTCGGCGGTGATGACTGCTGGCACATACTTATTTATTCGGAGTATTTCACATGGCACGTGCGCGAAGTGGTGGCGGATCAGGGTCGGCTGTGGCGGCACTGGTGTTCTTCGGTGCGGGGTTTTTCATAAGCCTGCTGCTGGCGGTTGTTTTCTACACGCAGGTCAGCGGTGCCCGTCAGGGTCAGGCCGGGGCTGAGGCCCGGTTAGCGGAGTACGCCTCGCCGAGCGAGCAGAGTTCGCCGGAGGTTGAAGCGTTGAAGACGGGGCAAGGCTCGGTGGTCGGGGCGCTGCTGGAGGAGCGTAACTGGCTGCGTAAGCAGATCGCCAACGATACGGGCAAGAGCCGTGATGAGATCAAGGCTTCGTTTGTGACGCTGGGCATTGCGGATCGCACGTTGCTTCCGGAGGTGTCACGCCTGCAGAACGAAGAGTCGGCGTTGAAGGAATTGAATAACACACTGCAACAGGACTTGGCGAACGCCCGCGCCCGCGCGAAAGCGGCGGAGAAGGCCAAGGCCGACCTGGATCAGAGTTATAAGGATGCACTTGCGAACCTGGGCGCGACGGTCGATCAGACCGGTGATGTGCTGAAGACCACCCAGGTCAAGATCCAGGAGCAGAAGAGCACGCTGGATGGTCAGATGGCTGACACGCGAAGCGAATACGTCGGCCAGATCGCGGGCTTGGAAGATACGATCGCCCAGGGCAATGCCGAGATCCGTCGTCTGTTAAAGATTATTGATGACCTTGGTGGCGGCGGCGAGTTGGACCCTGGGCCGGGGAACCTGACGCGGGCCGACGGGCGTGTGGTTTCTGTGATCGGCGGACGGTCGGAGGTGTATATCAGTCTGGGCCGATCTGATCGGCTGCAGATGGGTATGACGTTTGAGGTGTTCGACGACAATGACTTGGTCAAGCTCAATGAGTACCAGCAGGTGCGTGGCAAGGCGACGCTGGAGGTTGTGAGTGTGAACGACGCGGCTTCGGTGGCCCGGATCGTTCGGCTGGAACGTGGGGCCTCGGTCAACGACAACGACCAGATCGTGAACCTGGCTTACGACCCGCAATCTATCCAGAAGTTTTATGTGTACGGCAAGTTCAATATCGACGCCAACGGGGGGAAAGAAGTCGATGACCGGGACCGTATCGTCAGCATGATCAGCCAGTGGGGCGGCAAAGTGACCGACGATCTGACCTACGACGTGGACTATTTGGTGCTGGGTGCGGAGCCTCCGCTGCCGACGCCTCCGCCGGATGGCGAGGTTGATCCGGTAAAGATCAGGCAGTATGTCGCGGCACAGCAAGAGTTCGAGACCTATCAGGAGTTGATCGGCGAGGCGCGGTCCAAGTCGTTGAACATCCCGGTGCTGAACCAGAACAGGTTCCTGGCACTGGTGGGTTATTACGACCGCTAAGCCGACCGGCACCGATGGCTAAGAACCAAGGCCCGATTACAGTCTGGTCGCAGTACATCGCCGCCCGCTTGGCGGCGATGGGGCTGACGATGTTCGATATCGATATGAACCTGCGGACGGCCGCGGGGGTCGGTCGGGCGATGTACCTGTGGGACAAGCGCCACCGTGAACGTGCCTGCCGAAGCATCTCGCTGTCGTTCCCAGATTGGTCAACACAAAAAGTCGAGCGTGTTTGTCGAGGCTCGTTTGAGCATTTTGTGCAGTTGGCGATCGAGGTGTGTCATACGCCGCGAGTGATTAGCCGGGACTCCTGGCCGAAGCGGACCTCGACGGGAAACCTTGGGCCGGCCTTGGAACTGCTCAACGCACGCAAACCAGCGATCCTGCTGACAGGGCATCTGGGCAACTGGGAGGTGCTGGGGTACCTGCTGGCGGTGATCGGTTACGAGATCAGTGCGGTTGCCCGACCGATCGACAACCCGCTGATCAACGACTGGCTGCTTGGGATCCGTGAGAACAAAGGGTTGCGGATCATTACCAAGTGGGATGCGACCCAGCGGATGCTTGACGTGTTGGGCCGGGGCGGGACGTTGGGGTTTATTGCGGACCAGAACGCGGGGGACAAGGGGATGTTCGTGCCTTTTTTCGGTCGATTGGCCAGTTCGTACAAGTCGATCGGGCTGCTGGCGATCCGCGAGGAGGTCCCGATCGTTTGTGGGTACGCCCACCGGATCGGGCCTGGATTCCACTACGAATTGGGGGTGGCCGATGTGATCCATCCCGGCGACTGGCAGGACAGGCACGACCCGTTGTATTATGTGACCGCTCGATACGCCCGGGCGATCGAAACGATGGTCAGGATGCGGCCCGAGCAGTACCTTTGGATGCACCGCCGATGGAAGAGCCGGCCCCGCTATGAGCGACAGGGGACGGAGATGCCCAAGGCGTTGCGTCGGAATCTGGAAGACCTGCCGTGGATGGATCAGGCCCAGTTGGATCGGCTGATGCAGCCGCCCGCCGAGGCCGACGTGCCTGCCTAAGATTCTCCGGCACGGTTTGCCGGGAAACAGGATCGCCCCGGGATGGAAGTAAGAAACCCGCGTAAGCCCCGAGCTTTCGCTTGAAATACCCCCCGGATGCGTAGGCTCAGCAAGAGCCAACCCGACGCAATTAACCTTAGAGAAAGCATTATGAACCCGATGACGGATGAGAACGAAGAATTACGGCTGGAATCATGCAAGGTCTTGATCGTGGACGACGACCCTGAGGTGCGTGCGGCGATCGATCACGCGCTACAGGCAGAGGGTGCGTTGACGCAGTATTGCGGCGACGGGAACTCGGCGGTGCGTATCTGTGAGGCCGAGCCGCCTGACCTTGTGATCCTGGACATGATGCTGCCCAAACGGTCGGGATTTCTTGTGCTGGACAAGATCAAGCAGTTGGAAAATACCCCGCTGGTGGTGATGGTGACAGCCAATGAAGGCCGGCGTCACCAGCAATACGCTGAGACGCTGGGTGTGGATGGATACATCCTCAAGCCTGTGCGTCTTGAGCGGTTGATCACGATGGCTCAAAAACTGCTGGAAGCCCGAGCCTGACCCCCTTGTGACATTGGGCGACGGATCCGGCTTCTCGGCCCGATCTGGGGGGCATTTGGGCGGCTGGTTTTCGCTTAAGTGCTGTTGGCTTATACTGGTGGGGGGTTTCCGGGGCGGCTGCAGGTGATAAAATCCTGTGACCGCGACCGGTTGCGGCGACCGGGGACAAAGGCTTAAGCGGTTGTCGGCCAAAGGTGTGAAAGCCCAGGCCTTACTTTGGAGACGTCATGATGAGTGCATCCCACAGAAGCCCGTGCCTGAGATTTGTGTGCGCCTTGGCGATGATGATGTGGTCCAGCCAAGCCCTCGCCCGTGAGGCTGTGGTGACGACCCTTGACGGCCGGGTTCTAACTGGCGAACTGGTAAATGAGGACGAGGTGACGGTGACGCTTCTGATTTCCGGGATCAAGACACCGATACCACGCCGATCGATTCAGGAAATGGAATTGTTGCCCGAACCCAGGGAGCAGTACCGGCAGATGCGAGCGGAGTTGGAAGATGACGACCTGGACGGCCGGTATCGTCTGGCATACACGCTGTATGAGAAGAAGTGGTTCGACCTGTCGATGTCGGAACTGAACTCGCTTGAGCGGGCTTTCCCGCAGAGCGATAAAATCCGTTCATTGAAGACCGTCGTTCAGGTCAGGATCGATCGTCTACAGGAAGCGGTGCCAAGGGAAACGACCAACAACACCCAGACGCCAAGAGGCTCAAGGCAAAGCCCGGTCACGATCGTTACCGAAGCCCCGGGCCAGGAGCAGTTGCTGACCCAGGAGCAGATCAACCTGATCCGTATTTACGAGGCAGACCTGGATACCCAGCCGCGGGTGACACTGCCACCAGAGACAATTGATAAATTATTCGAGACCTACGCCAGCGACGATCGGCTGGTCAAGGACCAACGTGCGTTCCGTCAGCTCCCGGGGTATGAGCAGTTGAACATCCTGTTTGATCTGCAGGCCCGTGAGCTTTACGGCGATGTGGTCATCCGGCAGGATTCGCCGGCGATCAAGACGTTCCGCTCACAACTGCATCAACGTTATGTCTTGAACTACTGCGCCACGACAGGCTGCCACGGCGGAAAATCACCCGGTGGGCTGTTCCTGTTCCGCATCCAGCCCAACAGCGACCCGACCGTCTACACCAACTTCTACATCCTCAGCCGGATGGAGAAGGCCCAGGGCATGATGCTCGACCGCGATATGCCCCGTCGATCGCTGCTGCTGCAGTATGGCCTGAAGCGCGACGCCGCAGCAACGCCACACCCGGACGTGCCGGGCTTGCGTCCGCAGTTTATTACTGAGCAGGACAAGCGTTTTCAGGTCTATGTCGATGTGATCGACCAGCTTTGGAAGCCCGCTCCGGAATACGGCATCAGCTACCGCCCGCCGGTCTGGCAAGAGGATCAAGACCAGGCCGAAACGCCCGAGGAATAACGCGCTCGGCGACGTGGCCGAACGGAACCCGCCAAGCCACGCATTTGTGCCCGATTTCAAACGCCCGCCAATGGGCATGATTTGTGAAGCGAAAGGACGACCCCTTGCCCAAGATTCTCCCCACCTTGTTCGTGCATGTTGGCATGGCCTTGTGCCTGGCAGGCTGCAACAGCGAGGCTTCGCAGCAGGCCGAGGCGCAGAAATACCTGGACGCGGCGATGGCCACACTGGGTCAGGCAAACGCAGGCTATATTCAGCGGGCCGAGGGTAGTTCCGCAGGCGGGCTGCAGACCTACCGCCAGGAAACCATGCAGTCGGCCTTGGACGACCTGAACAAGGTGCTGGATCTGAACGCGCCACCGCAGCAGGTTCAGGCACTGCGAAAGCTCGCGGAGATCAACGCATCGGCGGCACTTTACAAAACGGGGCTGGCGGCGGACGAGAACGCGGTCCTGGGCGGGCGTTCCACCTCGCTGCAAGGCTACCTCATGGCGTTGGAAGGCTCGGCCATCCGGTCGGCTTCACTGAAACCTCAGACCGAGGACTCCTTAATCAAACTTCAGGAAGAGATCCAGCGGCAGACCGCCACGCGCGAACAACTGACTGCAGAGACGGCCGACCTTGCCAGCAAACTCGGCGCGGTGACCGCCAAGGTTCAAGCGTTTATGGACCGCGCGGATGAAGGTAACGCCCAGGCGCAAGCACTGGGTGAGCAAGCGTTCGTTTCACAAGGCGAGCACATGTACGACCTTCAGGATCAGGCGGCAGAACTGGAGCGTCAGGCGGCGGTCGAGTCGGCGGCCGGCGAACAGGAACAGGTGATTGCGACCGACCTGTCGAAACGGCTGCGGCTGGCCCAGGCACAGCTTGATACCACCCATCAACTGCTGGACGAGTTGGAACAGCAGGTGAAAGCCACCCGCGAAGCAACCGCCCGGCAGACCGACGCATCCGCCAAAGCCGAGGCCGACAGCCAGGAAGCGGCGAAGATCATGGCGGATGAGTTCAAGCAGATCTCAGGCGTCCACAAGGAATCAATCCAGAATCGTATGACCGATGCGGGTGCGAAGATCGACAAGGCGGTCATCGACCTGACTAAGGCGGTCCAGATCGCCGGGAATCTATCCGACCGTAAAGCCGCCGCAGCAAACCAGTCGATGGCCCAGCTTCAGTTGCTTGCGGCCTACGTCGATCAGGCACATATCGCAACCAGCCACGCCAGGTATCTCGGCGACCTTGCAAGCATGGCCGAGTCTCTGGCGCTCAGCACCGAACGGGTCACACCCCAGGACGCGACAACCTACAGGCAGCAGGCAGAAGACCTCGCCGAGTCACAGAAAACATTGAACGCCAAGGCCACTAAGGCGATCGAGGCGGGCAACGAATTAGCAGAGCAACTGGCACCCGAGGGGTCCACGCCGGAAGATGGGGATATAGAAGCCATCGCCCTGAAACAGAAGGTTCGCCTAGCCGCGTATAACGAGTTGGCGAAGAACCCGTGATTCAATGAGGTGCGATTCGGGGTGGCCCGCCCGAATTCCAACCATTCATATCTGTACTGATGACCGATCAAGCCAATCGCGGTGCCGGTCTATGATCGAAACATCATAACCTGACGTTGGTTGTCACTCTGGACCCGTAAAAGCCCGTGAATCCGCAAGCGGTTTGATAACGGTCACGACGAAAGAAGTATCACAGCCCGATCTGCAGCTCGGTCAGCGCGGTGGAGGTGTCGTGTGAGAATTGAAAAACCTTGTCCAGCCCGGTCGTCAGGAACACCACCCAGACCGGGTCCGACGGGGCGGTCAGGCGAAGCTGTATCTCGCGGTCGGTCGCAGACTTTCGCAGGCGCAATAGTGCTGAGAGATTCGAGCTGCCGATATGAACCACGCTGGACAAATCGAGGATGAGGTGCGGCATCCGGTCGGGGGCCAGAACCTGGTCCGCGAGGTGGTCCATGTCCTCGGTGAACGCGGGGTCGTCGTTGAGCCTGACGACCCAGATCGTATCTGACCACTTTTGTATCGACACGGTTAACGGCCCTTCGATGGTCCTGTCTGATTACCCTTACCAGACGAGATATTCAGGTTTTCGGCTCGCTGAGTTCCGGCTCGGTATCGTTGTCCCCGCCCTCGGATTCCGCGACCCGTGCCACGGCGACGAGCCGGTCTTCGCTATCAATCTTGATGACCCGCACGCCCTGGGTGTTGCGCCCGATCCGGCTGACGGACCCGGCGTTGATGCGGACGATCATCCCGTTGAACGTGATCAGCATCAGGTCGTCTTCCGGGCTGACAATTTTAAGTGTCACGACCTTGCCGTTGCGTGCGTTGGTGACGATGTCGCGTCGGCCCTTGCCGCCTCGGCCCTGGGTCCGGGTCGAGCCGTCTTCACTCTTGACAAGGTATTCGTGTAACGGGGTGCGTTTGCCGTAGCCGTTCTCGCAGACGGTCAGCAGGTCGGCCTCGTCGCCGGTATCCCCGGAACCTTCTTCGGGGGCAGCTCCGGGGGCGGGGGCGGGCGTGATCTTGACCAGACCCACAACCCGGTCGTCTCCGCTTAGGGAAATCCCCTTAACCCCGCTGGCGTTTCGGCCCATCACCCGGGCGTCGTTCTCGTCAAAACGGATCGACATCCCGTTGTGCGTGCCAAGCAGCAGGTGGTCGTTGCCCTCGGTCCATGTTACGCCGATCAGCGAGTCCCCATCGCGGAGGTTCAAGGCGATGATGCCCGAGCGGTTGACGTTGCGGTAGTCCTTCAAGGCGGTGCGTTTCACCAGGCCCATCGCGGTGGCAAACATCAGGAAATTCTCACCCTTCTCAAAATCAGAGATCGGCATGAACTCGCAGATCCGCTCGCCATCTTTCAGATCGATCAGATTCACAATCGCCCGGCCACGGGTGGTCCGCGGAGCCTCGGGGATCTCATAAACCTTGATCTTAAACACACGGCCGGTATCGGTGAAGCACAATAAATCGTCGTGCGTTGAGGCGACAAACACCTGCTCGGTAAAGTCGTCGTCCTTGCTGCGTGCCCCGATCACACCCCGTCCGCCCCGGCCTTGTACGCGGTATTCCTCGACAGGCAGCCGTTTGACGTACCCAGCATGGGTGATGGTGACCACCACCTGCTCGACCGGCGTAAGAGCAGCCATATCCAACTCGCCGACCTCGCCCGCCTCGATGATGGTTCGACGGTCGTCGGCGTATTTACGCTTTAGCTCGGCGGTGTCTTCCTTGATGATGTCCAACACGCGCTGCTGGTCGGCGAGGATCGATTCAAGCTCCTCGATCTGCGCAATCAGCTTGGCGTAATTATTCACCAGCGTCTGGATCTCAAGCCCAACCAACTGGATCAACTGCAAACGGCCGATCGACTCGGCCTGGACACGGCTGAGATAAACGTCGCTGTCGGCGGAGATATTGAGAAGCCGTTCGGGAATGTGAGGAGCCGAGGGGTGGCTTGCCGGGATGCGGAAGCCACGCTTGGTCAGGCGATCGATTGCCTCGTCGCGCGTCTGGCTGGTACGGATCAGCTTGATGACTTCATCGATATCGCAGACCGCGTAGATCAGCCCTTCGATCCGGTGCGCCTCCTGCTGCGCGTGGCGCAGGCGGTAAGCGGTCCTTCGACGGATCACTTCGATGCGGTGATCGACGAACAGACGGATCAGTTCCTTTAACCCCAGCGTCCGGGGCTGACCCCTCACCAAGGCGATGTTGATGATGCTGAACGTCGACTGCAACGGCGTCATCTGATAAAGCTGGTTCTCGACCACGGTTGGGTCGGCCCCGCGTTTAAGCGTGATGACCACCCGCATCCCGCCTCGGCCGGACGATTCATCCACGATGTCGGAGATGTCCGTGATCCGGTCGGCCTTACGCAGCGTGACGATCTTGTCGACGATGCTCGCGTTCTTAGACACCTGATAAGGGATCTCGGTGACAACCAGCAGGTTACGACCCTTCTTGGTTTCTTCGTGGTGGATCTTGGCCCGGACCGTCACTTTGCCCCGCCCGGTGGCGTAGGCCTGGGCGATCCCCGCTTTGCCGCAGATGCTGCCGCCGGTCGGGAAGTCAGGCCCGGGGACCATTTCCATCAGCTCAAGCAGGCTGATCTCCGGGTTATCAATCAACGCAATGACCGCGTCACATATCTCACCCAGATTGTGTGGCGGCATCGAGCTTGCCATACCGACGGCGATGCCGGTCGAGCCGTTGATCAGCAGGTTGGGCAACTTGGCGGGCAGAACCTTCGGCTCATCATATTGCTCATCAAAGTTCGGCTGCCAATCAACGGTGTCCAGCTTGAGGTCTTCAAGAAGCTCGACCGCGTGACGGTGCAGGCGGGCCTCGGTGTAACGCATCGCGGCCGGGGGGTCCGGGTCGATGGAGCCGAAGTTGCCTTGCTTATCGATCAGCAGTGCCCGGGTCTTCCAGAACTGGGCCATATTCACCAGGGTCGGGTAGATCGCCCCGTCGCCGTGGGGGTGATACTTCTTCATCGTCTCGCCCACGATGCCGGCACACTTGGAATGCTTTCGGCCCGGGGAAAGATTCAGGTCGTTCATCGCCACCAGAATCCGCCGCTGCGAAGGCTTAAGCCCGTCGCGCACGTCCGGCAAAGCCCGATCCACGATCGTACTCATCGCATACGTCAGATAGCTCTCGCCAAGCTCCAACTCGATCGGCTGATCCACCACACGCCCAGCCGCCACGGGAGCCAGCTCGGAGGGACTATCCGGGGTGTCAGGGGAATCCGTGGACTCATCCTGAGAATCGCCGGAGTCGGGAAGGTCGGGGGAGTCGGGAGAACCGGGGGTTGTCGGGTCTTGAGGGTCGTCGCTCATGGGTCTGATCGGTCCTGATAGTGCGTTCTTTTCAGGCCTGACTGGCCTGCTTTCTCAAGCGGATATTATACCTGTTTTCACCCGCACGAGCGACCGTGTGAAGCATCTCTTTATGCCTCCTATTCCATCTTGGCTGCGGTCTGATTCTGCGTTCCCATCGCCGTTACATTTCGACGTAAATCGCCCCCGATTTGCCAAAAGATAAATAAGTCTTGACATATCGGCCCCGGCGCGTTACAGATCACATTGATTCACGGCCAATCCTCTAGGGCGGCTGGAGAATCGTAGGCATGTCTGCCTCATACCCATACCGCGACATATTCAAGGGCGTCACCGTTGTGCATTGCGCTAGAACAGTGCGGACGTAGAGCCGACGTTGCGCGGCCTACATGAACGTTAACTGGAGGAGAGAAAGGAGGAATGAAGAACACCGGATTAAGGAGCTTGCTATGTGTATCAAACGGAGTCTTGCGATTTGTGTCGTGTCGTCGTGCGTTGTCTGGCCGGGAACCGCCCATGGCGATGTGCTGGCCGTCGATCCTGTTTTCCCACTGACGCAGATCGGGCAGCACGGGGACATCGGACGGGGCGGGTCCGGCGGCACCGGCAATCGCGGAGGTTATGGCGGAGGTTACAACCTGGTCACGACCGGGGCGAATCTCGGATGGACACCTTATGTTGGCGAGCAGGGCATCAAAGGCGGCATCGGCAATCGCGGCGGCACGGGGGGCACCGGCGGGCAGGGGGTCTTGGTCATCGAAGGCATGGACCCCGGGGCGTCACTTACAAACTTCGGTGAGGTTCTACTCGGCGGAGAAGTCGGCGTGCTGGGTGACAAGGGTATAACGGGTGTGAAGGGTGGTGCCGGGGGACACGGCGGTGCCGCGTTCTTCGGAGGCGCGGTCGGTTTGGAACCCAACCCGGACCCGTGGCCCGCGACGCAGCAAGGCGGTGCACGGGGACTCTATCTCGGTAACGGACATGATGGGGTAAATGCCGGCGGAGGTGGGGGCGGGGGTGACGCTGGCGTTGTTTACAACCCGGGCTTCCCTCTTTTCGGTGATGGCGGCGACGGCGGCGATGGATTCACGGGAGCGAAGGGGGCGGGCGGTTTGGGGACTCACGGCGATAATGAATCCGTGGTTCTATCGACCGATGGCACACTCGCCCCAAACAGCATGCTTCAGATCGGCGGCAGTGGGGGGCGCGGGGGAAAAGGCGGGCAAGGTGGCTCCGGCAGTGGCGGCGGCGGCGGGGCAGGCTCCATCGGCAACATCTACGTTATCATCCCGTTTATCTATAACCCCACAGCCGGCGGCGCGGGAGGGGCTGGGGGTTCAGGCGGTCCGGCTGGATATGGTGGCGCTGGCGGAGATGGTGTGATCGTCATCGGTGATCGTGGAAGGTTTGTCAACGAGCAAAGCGGCAGTATCCGCATCGGCCATAGTCTCGGGATGACTAGCGGAACTCTGCAGGTCCAGTACGGCGGACAGCTCGTAAATCATGGCTCGATTGTTGTGCAAGACGGCTCGTTGCTGCTGGATCATCACGCCTACCTGAATAACCAGGGTTCCATCGACTCTTCTGGTGTCTCCATAATCACATCCACCGCGGCCACGGTCATCAACGACGGCATAATCACGACGCCGCTTTTCGAGAACAACGGTTTCCTTAGTGGAACCGGCTTGATCGCCGGAGACCTGGTAAATTACCTGGAGTTTGCCCCCGGCAATTCCACGGGCGTGTTCAGTGTCGATGGCAACTACAGCGAGCAATTCCGTCTCGTAATCGAGCTTGCGTCGATTGCTGACTATGACTCCCTTACGGTGTCCGGCAACGTCACTTTTGGGAGCCTTGCCAGTCTGCATCTGGATTTCATTGAGGGCTTCGGCGAGAACGAGCTTGTCGATAACGACGCCTTCGATCTCATCCGATACCACGGAGAATTGCTCGGCCGATTTGGAAGTATCAACGACAGCGAGGCCCCGCTTACGATGGGGTCTTCTTGGGACCTGGATTACGCCCATGACCTAGGCGAAGGTTGGAGCAGCGTGCGTCTGATCTATCACGCCGTTCCTTCTCCAGCGTCACTGGTGATGATAAGCGCTGGCCTGGTCCTGATAGCGATCCCAAGGCCAAGCTCGAAACGCAGAAACTCTCACTGATGCTGGTCGGCGGTGCATGGTCGTTGTCACGGTCGTAAGCCATGCACCGCGGGATTAATCGATAGGTTTTCCGCACTCTGGGCAGGTGTCCGAAACCGTCCCGTGCAGGTCGTATTTGCAGCCCTGGCAGCCGACGAAGTTGCGGATAATCCCGATGCGGAAGTTACGCCAGGCGGCGGGGGTGTCGAACATGGATGACGCAAATGTGTAATAGGGGTTTGCGCCTAAACCTAAAAGGACGTACCGTTTCGTAACGATTGCTCGTGTGGCAAGGCTCCACTTTATGTTCGTGTTAAATTGATCGTCGTCTATATGGATTCCCTGCTGCGAGAAAGTCCATCTTGTAAGATTGATCCCTGTGGACCTAATGCTTCTAACAGAACGCCAACTAGTGACATACGGTTGGAAAAGCACAAGATAAACAGCAATAAACGGCAGTGACATTGTTATCACAAGCGGCCAAGTCCACGATTCGTTTAAGGCTTTGAAACAGGAAAATACAGCGAGACCGACGAAAATCAAAAACAAGGTTAAGGCCAATATTAAGAACGGTATCCTGAGTTGTGACCTTCTGCACAACAATACTGCATTCCCGTAATCCCAAACGCGCAACAACCCGCTGGCCTTGATCTCCTCATCAAACGGCCAGATCACGTCCCGGGTTTCAGGGGTTTTCGCTGTCACGCAGTTCTGATTGTAGCAGCCGTGGGCAGACCGTGTCCTATCCCCTCGCTTGGCGATAACGCCATCCGGCACTACACTGCCCCGCTAAAACCAACCCCCAACCCCCAACCCCGAATCCCAACCCCCGAAGCACCCCATGGAAGCAGGCATAGTCGGACTCCCCAACGTCGGCAAATCCACGCTGTTTAACGCGCTGACGGCGGCGGGGATACCCAGTGAGAATTACCCGTTCTGCACGATCGAGCCTAATGTCGGTGTCGTGCCTGTACCGGACGGTCGGCTTGAGATTATCCAGAGCCATATTAAGACCCAGAAAGTCATCCCGGCGATCCTTCGGCTGGTGGATATCGCGGGGCTGGTCAAAGGCGCGAGTAAGGGGGAGGGGCTTGGCAATAAGTTTCTCACGCACATCAAGAACGTCGACGCGGTGCTGCATGTGGTGCGGTGCTTCGAGGATGACGACATCGTGCATGTTGATGGCAAGGTCGATCCGATCCGTGACATCGACACGATCGATATGGAGCTGATGCTATCGGACATGGCGACCATCGAGTCGTCGATGGCCAAAGCGGTCCGCACCGCACGCACGGGCGACAAAGAAGCCAAAGCCCGGGTCGTGCTATTAGAAAAATGCATGAAACGCCTGGATGCCGGCCAGCCGATTCGGGGGGTCGAACTGGATGAGCAACAGGAACAAGATATCAAGAGCTTCGGGTTCATCACCGCCAAGCGCGTGCTCTATGTCGCCAACGTTGATGAAGATGATCCGCAAGGCCAGGGTGATCTGGTCAAACTCGTGCGCGAACGTGCGGAAGCGGAAGGCGGGGTGGTTGTGCCGGTGTGTGCGAAGCTGGAGAGTGAGTTGGCCGAATTGGATGAGGCTGATCGCGCGGAGTTGTTGGAAAGTGTCGGGCTTGAGGAGCCTGCACTAAACTCGCTGACCCGGGCGGCGTATGGGCTGCTTGGTTTGCAGAGTTACTTTACCGCCGGCGAAAAAGAGGTCCGTGCCTGGACGATCCCGATCGGCGCGACGGGGCCACAGGCGGCGGGCGTGATCCACACGGACTTTGAGCGCGGGTTTATCCGCGTGGAGGTGTATTCGGTGGATGACCTTGAGGAACACAAGAGCGAAAAGGCGATCAAGGAGGCGGGGAAGATGCGCGTCGAGGGGAAGGACTATGTGATGCGGGATGGGGATGTGTGCCACTTCTTGTTTAATGTGTAACGATGAGGTTGAACCGCCAAGACGCCGAGGACGCCAAGAGGGCGAAGAGGTGGGAACAGGGATGAACACAGATAAACACAGATGAGAAGGGTTGGTTTTTCTGCGGGTTGCCAGTGTTTCAGCGCGTGCAGGCGGTTACGTTGCAAGAACTTCAATAGGGCCGGGCTGGTTTATGTTCGCAGTGCTGACAGTGCCGCCTGGCAGACGGTCCAGGCGTAGGCGAAAGCGAAAACAACTTGAGCCACCAGCGCGGCGAGCACGGCCAGGCAGCCCAGCAGTGGGACAAACATCAGCAGGGTCAGGATAACGATCAGGAAAAAAGTCTTCAGCAGAAACTCGGTCTGGGCGTAGAGGCTGTCATTATCCAGGTAAATGGAGAGCTTTTGGAGGAACCCCAGGAAGCAGCCGGCCCCGACCAGAAATGGGATATTCTGGGCTACTGAGAACCACTCGTGAAGCACGCCCAGCTCGATGAGAACCAGGAACACAGCCCCTCCCAGGTAGAACGCGATGGAAGCAATCAGCAGCATCCGGCCCGCGTCGGCGGGGGCGGCCAGAGACAGGAACGGGCCGAGGACCAACAAAGGAAGCCCGATGAGTGTGCCGATGCCAGCGATCATCAGCAGGATATCGCCCGTCGGGTTGCCACCGTTAGCCTGGCCTTGGCCGATCACGGCCAGGGTGACACCGATCATCAGAAGCAGGTACCCCAGGCCGTGAATCGCCAGTCCGATGCCGGTGATTTTGGTTTGCATGGCGGAAAAGGTTTCTGCTCGCGACGCTTTTTCGCCGGGCAGTACCCGGGTTTGGCCGATCTTTTTCCCTGTTTTTACTTCCTTGCCACAGTTCACACAGAGCGCGGCGGTCGGGGAGATACTCGAACCACACGACGGGCAAGACACGCGTGTCGACGAACCGGCCGGCTCAGCCTCCCCATCAGAAGAGCCTATCAACTGTGACCAGTCCGGCCCGTCATCGATCGGGGCGTCTTGATCGATATCGTAAGGGGCCAGCTCTTCAAGCTGCGGCGGTTCGACGATAAATTTCTCGCCACACTTACAGCGGACTTTCTTCCCTTCAAGCTCGGGTTTGTAGCCATATTGCCGATCGCAATACGGACACGCGAATGTTGGCCCGTCACTCATATGAACCCCCTGTCAATAATCTATGGATCTCGGAATCTGCCCCACCCCTTGTGGGCAGTATTTTATACCTATCGTTGCAACAACTGCTCCCGTTGGATCATAACTTTCAGGGTGTGGCAGACCAGCTCGACCTGGGTTTCGTCCATGCGGTTGAAGAAAGGCAGCGCGATGGTGCGTTCGCTGATGGATTCGCTGGCGGGGTAGTCGCCTTTTTTGTAGCCGAAGAGCTTGCGGTAGAACGGCTGGAGGTGGATGCAGGGGAAGTAGTTGGAGGCTCCGATTTCGTGGCGTCGCATGCCGGTGATGATGCGGTCGCGTTCGGTGTGGCGGTACTGGTCGGAGAGGCGGACGACGAAGACGAACCAGGACATGTCCTGTTCGGTGCCGGGCTGGACGTTGGGGAGGATCAGGTCGTCGAAGTCCATGAGTCGGCGCATGTACATGCCGGCGACGTTGCGGCGTGCGGTGAGGAAGGAATCAAGTCTTTCCATCTGAGAGCAGCCCAGCGCCGCGGTGATTTCGGACATGCGGTAGTTGTAGCCCATGCGTTCGTGTGCGAGCCAGGCGCCGGACTTGTTGGCGTCACCCTTGTGTGCGTTGGCAGGTCGCCCCTGGTTGCGCATGGATTTGCAGAGATCCGCCAGGTGGTCGTCATCCGTGACGATCATGCCGCCTTCGCCGGTGGTGATTTGTTTGTTGGGGTAGAAGCCGAAGACGGCTGCGCGTCCGAAGGAGCCGACGGGCTTGCCCATGTGGACCCCGCCGAGTGCTTCGCAGGCGTCTTCGATGAGGATGACCTCGTGTGCGCCTGCGATCTGTGTGATGCGTTCCATGTGCTTTGGGTTGCCGAAGATTTCGACCGCAAGGATGGCCTTGGTCTTCTCGGTGATCGCGGCCTCGAGTTTGGTCGGGTCGAGGTTCAGGCTGGCCGGGTCGATATCGACAAATACGGGGGTGGCTCCGGCCATGAGGATGCAGTTGGCGCTGGCGATAAAGCTGAACGGGGTGGTGATGACTTCATCGCCCGGCCCGATGCCCAGAGCCGTTAGAACCAGATGCAGGCCGGCGGTCCCGGAGGATACCGCCACGCCGTGAGATCGCTTGGTGCGTGCGGCGACCATCTGCTCGAAGAGGTCTTGGCGAGGTCCGATACTCAGTCGGCCGGAACGCATCACGTTTGTCACCGCTTGGATATCCGATTCGGTGATATCAGGCTGACTCAGGGGGATTTCACTCATGGGGTTGCGTTTCCAAGGACACGGCCAAGGGCTTGTTGGGTTTGGCCGGTGCGTTTGAGGTATAGCCAAGCGACCTGAACACGCAGGGAGTCTTCCAGCCGGCTCCCGCCGCGGGCAATCATGGAGAGGTCCGCCATCTGTTTGTCGTCCATCGGCTGATCGGATCGTGCCTGCAGCAACAAGGCAAGCCCTTGTGCATCGACACTGTTGAGTTGATCTTCAATACCCCGCACCACATCCAACGCATCGACTTCGCGTGTTCGGATCAGGCCAAGCAGGATCGCCTGAGTCAGCAGTTTGTCGGTCGATGGGTCGATCAGCAGGGGGCGCAGGAGTTTTACTGCCGCATCGGAGTCGCGTTCGTAGAGGGCTTGTGCGGCCTGGACCGCTTCATCAAGCCGACGGGCCTTGCCGCGAACTGGGCTGTGTTCGTAAGCGAGCACCAGACCCAGCAGGATGATCTGCGCATCGAAGTCCGATGCATGGTCGCGTGCATAGGAGATCGCCCAGGCGTTGATCATCGGGTGGCCGAACTCCAGGAGTGCGGCGATCGGGTCGGCTGCCTGCGATGAACCGGTGGCGATGTGCGTGCCTGCTTCACCGATGGCCGCCAGCATCGGGTCGGCGTCCTGCGTGAGCGTCTCAAAGATGTCGGCATCCAGCCAGGGCGAGAGGTGCAGGGCTACAAGCGCCAGGCGGACCCGGCCTGCAGGTGAACCTGCCGCACTGGCGTAACGTGTCTGCCAAAGGTCTACCGCACCGGGTTCGCCGAAGCGCAGCGCGGTACGCAGAGCCAGCAGTTGGAGTATGGGGTCGTTGCCGGGGTCTTTGGCAAGCGCCAACGCCCAGGGAGCAATGCGGTTGAACTCGTGCTTCAAGGCGGTCTGCAGAAGCATCACGCGGACCGTGTCCTGCTGAGGATCGTCAGAGGTGTTGACCAGATTGCTGAGATAGTCAAGCCCGGCGGGGTCATCCAGTTGAGCCAGCAGCAGGGCGGCCAGCGCAGAACCGCCGAGTTTTTTCGCGTGGGTCAGAGTTCCACGAAGCATGGCGGTGTCGTTGAATTCGCCAGCCTGTGTCAAGCGGATCGCGACAAGGACTTTGACCTCCTGGGCCAACCCATCCCATTGAAGTATTTGTTTGGCTCGCTCATGGTCGAGTAGCTCGCCATCCATCGCAGCGGTGATGACGGTGCTTTGCACCAGCGGGTCATCGATCTGTGCGATCAGTGAGAGATCAACGCTTTTGTCGGGGCTGATCTCCGCCAGGCCCAGGATGCCGTGGATCTTCAGGCCGGGATGCTCGGAGCGGGCGAGGAACTCAAAGAGCGGTTGGGTGGCGGGGTCGCTGAGGTGACGGATGGCTTTGAGCAGCAGGTTATGCGTGCCACGACGATCGACGACCGTGCTCTGCGAAAGCAACAGGACCGCAGCGTCCATGACATCATCGGCATCGTCCTGCGCGTCAGCCTGTGCAATGGCGGGGCCGGGGAATACGCACAACCCACCGCCGGGCAAACCCGTAGTCGGCAGCACAGTCAACACAGCAGCGAGATATAACCAGCCCGGCTTGAGCGTCATAGCCCACAGTTTACGCGATCGCCCCCGGAGCGACATCAAGGGATAACAGAGGGAAGGACCGGGGGAGTACCGAGGGGGATACCGGGGGGGATACCGGGGGCAAACTGTCTGCTGAGCATCCGTCACACGGAAACATCCTGCGGGATTGACCCCCGATGCTGCTGCGGCGACGATAGTGGGTTCATGGCCTACGAAAGAAACAATATCCGCAGCTTAAGCCCCTATGTCCCCGGCGAACAGCCTCAGGACACCCGGGTCGTCAAGCTGAACACCAACGAGAACCCGTACCCCCCGGCCCCCGGCGTGCTTGAAGCCATCACGGGTGTCGGGGCCGATGCGCTAAGGCGATACCCATCTCCGACCGCCAGCGAGTTCCGGGCAGTAGCGGCGCAGACACACGACCTTGATGCTGACCAGGTCATTGCAACCAATGGCGGCGACGAATTATTGCGCCTGGCGATGACGGTGTTCTGCAACCCAGATGGGGATGAAGGGGTGGGGGGGATCGGCGAGACCTGGCCGACCTATTCGCTTTACGACGTGTTGGCGCGGATCCATGACACGCCGATCGTTCGTGTACCACTTGAAGAAGACTGGGCGATTCCCCAAGACTTCGCGGGCCAGCTAAATGACGCGGGGTGTCGCTTGGCGATCGTGGTCAGCCCGCACGCACCGTCCGGGCGCTATGAATCCTGCGACCGGCTGCGTCAGATCGCCACGGAATTTAAGGGTGTGTTGCTGATCGATGAGGCGTACACGGATTTCGCACGAGACGACGCTATCGATCTGATCCGTGGCGAAGACGCGATGGATAATGTTCTGCTGCTGCGGACACTGAGCAAGGGCTACTCGCTGGCCGGGCTGCGGTTTGGCTACGGCCTTGCCCATCGGAACCTGATCGCGGTACTGGATAAGGCACGCGACAGCTACAACACCGATATCCTCGGCCAAGTCGCTGCGGTGGCGGCCTTGAACGGCCAAGAGCAGGCCCGCACATCCTGCGCCAAGGTCGTCGATGAACGGCGAAGGGTCGGCGATGAGCTGGCACGGCTGGGCTGGTGGGTCTGGCCCAGCGACAGCAATTTTATCCTCACGAAACCCCCCGCCCCCGGTTCCGGGCAAAACGCACGAGATATCTACGAATCACTCAAGGCCCAGGGGGTATTCGTGCGATACTTCGATCAGGACCGCCTCCGTGATAAACTGAGGATCACCATCGGAACACCCGACCAGAACAACACCCTGCTGCGTGCCCTGACTAGCAGAACTTGACCGAATCAATCCCCCCCAGACCCTAGACCCCAATACCCTAGACCCCATCCCCCAGCCCCCCCCGGACCTTCCATGCCAACACGCACCGCCAAAATCACACGCAAGACCAACGAAACCGACATCACCGTCGAGTTGAATCTGGACCCGGCCAAGACCGGCGACTACTCGAATAAAACCGGCGTCGGGTTCTTCGACCACATGCTCGATCA
>JAJRRS010000167.1 GCA_024279275.1 Planctomycetota bacterium
CCCGAAGCCACCGCTTTCTTGATCGTTGCGTCGTCGAGGGATTGGCGGATTAGTTTTTTTGCGCGTTCGATGATGGAGAGTGTGCGCAGGCCCAGGAAGTCCATCTTTAGGAGGCCCATTTTTTCGACGGTTGGGCCGTCCCATTGGGTGACGAGTTGGTCGGTGCCTGGGGGTTGGTAGAGGGGGATGATGTTGTCGAGTGGTTGTGTGGCGAGGACGGCGCCGGCGGCGTGGACGCCTGCGTGTCGAGCGAGGCCTTCGAGGCGCATGGCGGTGTCGATCATGCGTTTGTGTGTGGGGTTGTCGTCGTAGAGTTTTCTTAGGTCGGGTTCTTTGGCGAGGGCTTTTTCGAGCGTGATGCCCAGGCCGTCGCCGATGAGTTCACAGACCTTGTTGACTTCGGAGAGTGGGATATCCATGACTCGGCCGACGTCGCGTATGGCGGCGCGTGCTTTGAGGGTGCCGAAGGTGATGATCTGCGCGACGTGGCCGTACTTTTGTTTGACGTAGTCGATGATTTCCTGCCGGCCGTTCTGGCAGATGTCGATATCGATGTCGGGGTATTCGGAGCGGTCGGGGTCGGTGAATCGCTCGAAGAGCAGGCCGTACTTAACGGGGCAGGCGTTGGACATGCCCAGGACGTAGCCGACCATGGTTCCGACGGCTGAGCCACGGGCGTTGACGGGGATGCCGCGGCGTCTTGCTTCGTTGACGAAGTCCCAGACGATCAGGAAGTAGGCTGAGATGAGTTTGTCTGCGAGGATTTTTAGTTCGCGGTTAAGGCGTGCGCGTATTTTGTCGGTGACGCCGTGCTCGCCGTAGCGCCAGAGGAGGCCTGCTTCGCAGAGTTTGCGTAGTGCGTCGTCGCATTGTTCTTTGAGGTCTTCGCTGGTGGTATTTTTGTCGTTAAGTTCGTCGAAGGGTTCGAGGTCGAAGCCGGCACAGAAGTTTTGGTGCCATTGGGAGGAGCCGATGGGGTGGGGGGGAGCTATGATTTGTGATTTATGATTGCTGATTTGGGGAGCGGGGGCACCTGGAGGGGGTGGCGTGCTTCGATCAGATTCAGCCCCGCCATTCCTGGCGGAGCTTAGTGGTGGGGCGTTGGTGGCGACTTGTTCGATTTTTACGACGGGGGCGTAGTTGGTGTTGAAGTCGATTTCGAGTTCGCACATGTCGGCGATGCGTAGGGTATTTTCGCAGGCCTCGATCCACTTGGGATGGTCCATGGCGGCGTACATTTGCTCGGCGCTTTTGAGGTAGAGCTGCGTGGGGTACTTCATTCGGCTCTCGTCGCTGATGAGTTTGCCGGTGGAGATGCAGCAGAGCGCGTCGTGTGGGCCGTGGTCGTTTTCCAGTAGGAAGTGTACGTCGTTGGTGGCGACGGTGCCGATGCCGAGTCGGTCGGCGAGGTCCATGAGTGCGGGGTTGACTTGGTCTTGTTCGGGGATGTGTTTTTGCAGTTCGATGAAGAAGCGGTCTGGGCCGAAGAGTTCGAGGTATGTTTCCGCGATTTCTTTGGCGCGTTTGCGGTCGTCCTTCATGAGGGCGTTGGGTATTTCTCCGCCGAGGCATGCGCTGGTGCAGATGAGTCCGTCGCTGTATTGCTTGAGGACTTCTTTGTCGATGCGTGGTTTGTAGTAGAAGCCTTCGGTGTAGGCGATGGAGCCGAGCTTGAGGAGGTTTTTGTATCCTTGGTGGTTTTGCGCGAGTAGCAGGAGGTGGTATCCGCCGTCTTTGACGCCTGTGGCGGTGCGGTTGGTTCTTGAGCCGGCGGCCATGTAGGCTTCGATGCCGATGATGGGTTTGACACCTTGGGCGACTGCTTTGGCGTAGAAGTCGATGACGCCGAAGAGGCAGCCGTGGTCGGTGATGGCGATGGAGCTTTGGTTGAGTTCCTTGGCGCGTTTGACCAGGTCTTTGGTTTTGCAGGCCCCATCCAGGAGTGAATACTGGCTGTGGACGTGGAGGTGGACGAATGATTTGGTTTTGTTGTTGGACGCCATCCCTGGCTGGCCCTCTATATAGATGGATACGGTCAACGGACTGTGGGGCAAACAGGAGGTCGTGGTGTGTGTTGCACGTCGATCTCGCCCGCCGGGTTGAATGTAACTGCGGAGGGGGGCGGTGTCGATAGCTGATATTTGTGCGTAACCGGGGGTTGATCTGGTAAGTCTACGAATGGTATTGGATTGGAAGTCGGGGGTGGGGTTGTGAAATGGTGTGATATTTTTTTGGGAGGGTTGGACGGGGTGTGTGGCGTTGTCGTTGTTGATGTGTTGATGGGGGGAGGAGGGGCGCTAAACCGCAAGCGTGTGTGAGGGACGTATGTGTAAAAGCCCGGGTAGACGTTTGGGCCGGCCCGGGCGTGGTGTGGTCGTTGTTGATGTGTTGATGGGGGAGACCCGGCCCTTCGCTGCGCTCAGAACCGGCGTTGGGTGGGGAGGGGGTGGTGGTTGGAGAGGGCTTGGTGGTTAGGATTTGTGGTGTGGTTATTTTTGTTCGGGGTTGTAGGGGGAGTAGTCCTTGAAGGCCCAGCGGAGGTTGATGGCGTGGGGAGTGCGGAGGATTTGTTGGGGGTGGAAGGCCACTGTTCGGCCGGTGTCGGTGAAATCCTGGGGGGAGGGGGTGGTCCATGTGGTGTGGGCCTGGCCGGTGAGTTGGAGGGTTGAGCCGGTGTTGAAGTCGATGAAGAGGAGGCCAGCGCGGGGGTCGGCGTCGAGGTTGCCGAGGGTCTGGAACATATTGTTGCCGGGGTAGTCCTTGAATGTGAGAGTGCCTTGGGGGTTGATACGGACGAAGCCTGGGGTGCCGCCGCGGTGTGAGACATCGCCCCCGGACGCGCCCCCGGACCCGCCCCCGGATGCGCCCCCGGACGCGCCGCCGGATGTGCCCCCGCCCCCGGGTATTACTCCGGGGGTATGCGCGGGCTTGTTCCCCGTAGCGGTGGTGGCGATGAAGAAGGTGTCGGCGTGTTGGATTAGTTTGATGTCTTGCTTGGAGAGGGTTGTGTCGGTGGTGGTTGGGCTGGGAAGTTGGGACGTGGCGCTACCGGGGGCGTGGGTGGTGACTTGTCGGCGTTGGATGTATTTGGGGCAGTTGCCGTAGGCTTGATTGATTTGGATGCGGAGTGTGTTGTCGGTGCGTGTGGCGTGGCCGTTGAATCGGAATCGCTGACGGGTTGCCAGGTCGATGGCGAGGAAGCCTGTAGAGGAGTTTGGTTTAGCGTGTTGCTGTAGGGGGTCGGTGTGTTGGGGGTTGGCTTGTATCTGGACAGTTTGTGCGTCGATTGCGTGGATGAAGCCGGGGTTGCCGGTGAGCGCGGAGGCCCAGACTTGGCCAAGGGTATCGAGTCCTCCTTGGAAGAGGATTGGGAGGTTGGCGAGGAAGTTGTCTGCGCCGTGAGGGAGGTGGGGGGTGATGATCCGGCCGACGCTCTGTGCTTGTGTGGATACGCCGGCGCGGGCCTGGACGGCTAGTTCACCTTGGTGGAATGGGTTGGGCATGGTTGTTTCCAAGGCGCGACAAGTCGCGGCGCTTCGTGTGGGAGTTGGGTTATGTGTGATTGGAACGTGTTATATGCGGTGTTCACGGCTACCCGTGGCGACTCCACCGAAGCAGCGCGGACGGTGCATCAGTGTGCTTTTTTTTTGGGGGAAGGTAGGGTCATTATTGTGTTGTGGGTTGAGTGGATGAGTGGGGAGACCCGGCCCTTCGCTGCGCTCAGGGGTCGGCGTTGGGGGAGGCGCTAAACCGCAAGCGTGTGTGTGGGACGTATGTGTGAAAGCCCGGGTTGGCTGGTGGGCTGGCCCGGGCGGGGCGTTGTTGTTGTTAATGAGTTGATGGGGGAGACCCGGCCCTTCGCTGCGCTCAGAACCGGCGTTGGGTGGGGGGTGGTGGTGTCAGGTGGTGGGGACGGAGCGTGCGGATTCGATGGCTGCGGCGAGTAGGTCCTTGGACTGGTAGCCGGCGAGTTGGTTTACGATTTGGCCGTCGTGGAAGATTACGAGTGCGGGGATCGATCGGATGCCGTACTTGCTTGCGAGTGTTGGGTTGGCGTCGACATCGATTTTTCCGACGGGGACGTCGCCGGCGTAGTCGTCAGCGAGGGCGTCGACGATGGGGGCGATGGCCTTGCATGGGGGGCACCACTCGGCCCAGAAGTCTACGAGGACGGTGCCTTTGTGGTCGAGTACCTGGTGTTGGAAGTTTTGGTCGTTGAGTTGGAGGGTATTTTTGCCAGGCATGGTGATGTTCCTTTCGGTTTGGTGAGGTTTTGTGGGGTATTCGTTTGTTGATCCCCCGGAAGAGTTGGGGGGTGAGGGCTAGAGGGAGTGATACGGTACTGTTGCGGTGGGGAAGGGGACGCGACAAGTCGCGGCGCTTCGTGGTGGGGGTTTGGATTATTCGGCGTGTGCGGTTGCGTTGATAACGCGGCTGTGTTGGGCGGTGAAGATTGAGGGTTTGGGTGGTGTTTGGGAGAACTTCACGTCGTGGATGAAGTATGTGTTGCCATCGTTTTGGAATTGTCCGTCGGCCCAGTCGTAGAAGGTGAGTTGGCTTGGGACGAGTAGGCCGTCGGCTTGCTGCCAGTTGTCGAAGACGAGGGCTTTGCGGGGGAGGTCTTTGATGGGTGTGTCGCCGTTGACTTCGGCGCTGGTAGGGATGAAGTCGATCATGTGCAGGCGGTGGGTTTGTGAATCGATGTAGAGGATGTAGTCGTCTTCGGGAGTGTCGCCGATGCCTGGGGGGTATGCGATGGCGACGAGGTCGTACTCGCGTCCCATGAATGTCTTGGTGCCCAGGTCGGTTGCGATGACGCCTGGGTCAGCGAAGACGAAGGGCATGGCGATGAAGTAGAAGTTGCCGGACTCGAAGAAGGCGGGTGGGAGGCCGAGGGCTTGGGTGTTGGGGAGTGCCCATGCGGTGCGGTTATTTTTTCCTGCGGTGAAATTTTTGCCTTGTGTGAGGTGGTGTCGGTTGTTCAGATCGGTGGTCTGGATGAAGTTGAAGGGTGCGCTGGTACCTAGGGGGAAGTTTTTGGTTGCGTAGTCGATGCGTGCGTAGGACTGCCAGGTGGTGAGTCCGCCGTGGGCTTTGAGTGCGGCGGCGAGGGCGTGGGAGCTGGGGGCAGCGGTTTCGGTGGGCTGGTCCGCGATGGCGGTGGGGAACGACCCGTTGAATAAGGCGGTCTGGATCAGAGATATGAGTACGAGGGTGTGGAGGTTGAACTTGTTCATGGTTTGTGTCCTGTTCTGGTGGTTGTGCCCGTGGTTGGGCGTGGTTTGTTTTGAGCGGTCCGCCCAGCTCATGCCATGCATAACAAACATACCGTTCTGTCTATTCCAGTCAAGTATAAAATCGGTTAAATAAGAATTTTTTCTAAAAATACTTTATTATGGGTCGATAAATGGTGTACTGTACGGTACAGTTTATTGTTAAGTTATGGCTGAAAGGGTCAATCGGATGTCTAAGAAGCGTGATCAACTGGTTGAGTCGGCTCTGGAGCTATTTGGGCGGGAGGGCTTTCACGCGACGGGGATCGACAAGGTTCTGGCGGCTGCGGGGGTGGCTAAGATGACGATGTATAAGCACTTCCGGTCGAAGGAGGAGTTGATTCTGGCGGTGCTTCGGCTGCGGGATGAGCGATGGCGGAACTCATTTATGTTGGGGGTGGAGAAGCGAGCGAAAGATCCGCGTAGCAGGCTGCTGGCGATATTTGATCAGCTTGGGGAGTGGTTTTCGGACGAGGGGTTTTGCGGGTGCATGTTCATCAATGCGACGGCGGAGTATGCGGACCACGACGACCCGATTCATGCGGCGTCGGCGGAGCATAAGCGGCTGGTGGAGAAGTATGTGCGCGGGTTGGTGGAGAAGGCGCGGCCCTCGGATCCCCCGGATCCCCCGGACTCGGGGTTGCCGGGGATACCGGGGGCGGGGGTGTTGGCGAGGCAGTTGTGTTTGTTGATGGAGGGAGCGGTGGTGTTGACGCAGGTGTGTCCGGGGGGTGATGGGGGGTGTGCTGCTGCGGCGGCGAAGGGGGCGGCGGGGGTGTTGATTGATCGTGCGATGGGGGGTGGGGGTTGAGGTAGGGGCGTTCGAGAAGCATCAATGCTCGATGGGGTTGTTGGGTGTCGCGAAGCCGCAAGCGGCGATTTGTGGCGTCTGTTTATTTAGAGGTTTCTCGATATTGGTGGGATGTAATTTTTGTTACATCTTTCGGGCCTTGCTGGGGGTTCGGGTTGTGGTTAAGTTGAGTGGCCCGAGATTTTCCCCCTGTTTATAACCTGGAGTTTGTCATGGCCCTGCCGATTGGATTACAGCTTTACACGGTTCGCGATGTGCTTGCGGCGGGTCTTGATGCGGGGCTTGGGGAGGTTGCGTCGATGGGGTATCGGTATGTCGAGATGGCGGGTTTGTATGGGAAGACGCCCAGCGAGTACCGGGCGTTGCTGGATAAGCACGGGCTGACGGCGATCGCGGCGCATGAGAGCGGGGATGATTTATTGAATGATATTTCTGCGGTGGTTCAGCGGGCTGAGGTGCTGGGGTATCGGTATGTGATCTTTCCTTATCTGGATGAGTCTGAGCGCAGCGGCTACGGCGAGTTGGCGGGGCGGCTCGCTGAGTCGGCGAGGAGGTTGGGCGATCATGGGTTGACGCTGTGCTATCACAACCACGACTTTGAGTGGGAAGCGGATGGCGATGGGAAGCGGGGGATCGACCATTTGTTTGAGGGGACAGAGCTGAACAGCGAGCTGGATGTTTACTGGGTTAAGAAGGCTGGGGACGATCCGCTTGATTGGATGAAGAAGTTGTCTGGGCGGCTGCCGATTTTGCATATGAAGGATATGGCGGACACCGCGGAGAAGGGATTTGCGGAGGTGGGTACGGGGACGATTGATTTTGGTGCGATTCTGGATGCGGCGGAGGGGTGTGGTGTGAAGTACCTGGTTGTTGAGCAGGACAGCAACTGGAAAGACAGCCCGATGGAGTCGGCGCGGGTGGGGCTTGAGAATCTTGGGGGGATGTTGGTGTGAGGGAAAAGCAGGAAAGCTGGAAAGCTGGAAATAGGAAGGCGGGGTCGACAAGTCGCGGGGGCGGTTTGTGTGTCTCGCATGGCAAGCGTGTGTTAGCGGGTGGGGGGGGGTGTTGTATTTGGATATTTCATGAGGCCTACGTTTAGAAAACGTGGGCTTCTTTTTTTTGTGTTCGTTTAGGGTTGGTACACGACCTGGACGTCTTTGATGATGAATTCGTGGTCGAGGAGTTCTGTTATGCCAACGGTTTGTTCGGCATATTCGGTGCTGGGGGTAAGGATCAGATCGACAAGACTGGCTTCGAAACCTTCCTTTAGTTCGAAGGTGTAAGTTGATGTGTACGAGCCGTTTTCGGAGGGGCTTGTAGCGGGAGCATTTACTACGCCAAGAAACCATAGGTTCTTGCCGTCGTCAGCATAGACCTCATGTGCGATGCCGTATCTTCGGGGGGCGTGAAAAAGGATTCGATACGACATCAGCCTTGCGCCGTTATTCCCTGTAGCGAGTCTAAGGTATTCAACACGGATGCCAGACTGAGCGTGTGCCGCCGCCGCCGGGTGGTGGATTAACCTGACGGTTGAGCCAGCGTCGTTTGCAATCAATTCAAATGTCGCTTGAGTCTTGGCATCCCACGATGCGATAACGGCCCCGTCATTTCCTGCGGTGATTCGGATCGGGATCTTCAGTGAGACTTCATGCATGCCCAGCGAGAGGTCTGCCAAGGGTGCTATTTCTGACGCGATTAAGGACGTTTTTGACAAGCTGCCGTTGTAAGGCAAGTTCCCGAAGTCTTCCATTTTTACAGGTACATGATGACCATCGATGACAAGATCCATCTCGCCGTGGCTTTCCTGAAACGTAGTGTTATTGCCAAATCCACGGTCGGATATCAACGTCAAGGCAATGGGGATCGGCTGACCTTGTCGGATAGTTTGGCGAACATGTAATACCGGTCGTACCATGTTTTCGCCATACTGCTGGTATTGTTCTGTCGTGCCCCTGTTTTTCTGGATAGCGTCCCAGGCGATGTCTCCCCAATTCACTATCCATTGCCGGTTGACATCGGTTTGGACAGCGATCGCATCCACCCAGAGCCGTCTAAAATTGGCTTCGGAGACCTTCCCTGTCGCGATCCGGTAGCCGATCTCGTCAAGTGCCGCGCTACAAGTAATAAACGAATTAGTATCGCGTGCGTCGATACGCAGCCACCACAGCGGCTTGTATGGGTTGAGGTTGACGTTGTTGGCCGTATTTGAAGTGACCAGTACCAGCAGGGCAGCCGACGCCAGAGTCGCTAGTCCCGCGATCACAGCCGTGCCCGTCCGCCGCTTGCGGTTGCCGATGATGAGGGCTTTGTCGGTCGTCAGGGCCGCGCCGCACTCCGGGCAGGAAATGCGGGGTTTGGGCGTGCCCGTTAGGTCATACCTGCACCGTCGGCACAGCGGGTGGTCATCGATCCGTTTGCCGCGCCAGCAACGCCAGAATAAAACGGTACCGGCGAGGGCTGCCGCGAGCAGCATCGCCAAGACGATGAGCGGTCCCAATGAGAATGAGGCAGACATGGTTGGAGTATACGCTCAAGGAGTCGCTTGCCTGAAATCCCACACTCACCCCTTTCCGCTGAACAGCAGTTTGCCTTTGGCGTCTTTTTTGGAGCGGTGTGGTTCGGCTTTCTTTTTGGGTTTGCCACGGACGATGCCTCTGTCGGCCATGGTGGTGGTCATGGTTTGGCCGGTGTCTTGGACGTGTTGGATGCGTTCTAGGGCGCGTTTGGCGTAGTCTTTGCTGAGTTCGCAGCCGAGCCAGTGGCGTTTGAGTTTGGCTGCTGCGGCGAGGGTGGTGCCTGAGCCGGCGAAGGGGTCGAAGACGAGGTCGCCTTTGTTTGAGCTGACGTTGATGATGCGTTCGAGTAGTGCTTCGGGTAGTTGGCAGGGGTGCCAGCCCTGGCGTTCTTTGAATGTGCCGGCGAGACGGGATTGGTACCAGGTGTCTTCGCCTTGCCGGAAGTAGTTGCCTTCGGTGGTTTGCGGGCGGAGGTACCAGGTGTCGTCGGGGAGTTTGCCTTTGGGGTTGGCGCGTGGGTCGTTGTAGGTGGTTTGGCGTGCGCTTGGGACGGCGACAGCTTGGCGGTTGAAGGTGAAGGGAGGGTTTTTGGTGATTTTGTCGGCGGCTTTGATTTTGGCGGTGGCTGAGCCGACGCAGTAGAAGAGGTGTGCGTGTGAACGGTTGAATTTGAGTTTGCAGTTTTGGCCGAAGGTGTAGTGCCAGATGATCCAGTTGCGGAAGACGAGTTGTTTGTCGTCCTGGAGCTTGCGGAGGTGGAGTCGAGTTTCGGCGGCGTACTCGTCGCCGATGAGGATGTAGAGGCTGCCGGTGGGTTTTAGGAGTCGGGTGCAGGCGTCGATCCAATCGCGGGTCCATTGGACGTAGTCGTCGTGTTCGCGGTTGTCGTCGTAGTGGTCGTACTTGAAGCCGATGTTGTAGGGTGGGTCGGCGAAGATGAGGTCTGCGGCGTCTTTGGGCCAGGCGGCCATGGTTTTGAGGCAGTCGCCTTGGGCGATGGTTTGGCGGGGGAGGGGGGTAGCGGTCTTGGTGGTGGTTTTGGTGGGCATAGGCTGGGATTGTAGCAGGGCGGGGTTGGGGAGGGTCCGAGAAGTTTGTGCTTTGCCAAGTGGGTAGGTGGGCATATACTTATGTGGATTGGCTGGGTACGTCCCGGCCTGAATGAATTGGAGACCTGATTATGCCTCACATCATTACCGAACCCTGTATTGGAACCAAGGACACGGCCTGCGTGGACGTCTGCCCGGTGGATTGCATCCATCCGACGAAGGACGAGGCGGAATTCGAGGCGGCGGAGATGCTTTATATAGATAACGACACCTGCATCGACTGCGG
Organism: Planctomycetota bacterium; assembly: GCA_024279275.1. Taxonomy (GTDB): domain Bacteria; phylum Planctomycetota; class Phycisphaerae; order Phycisphaerales; family Phycisphaeraceae; genus JAJRRS01. The sequence continues at coordinate 9,936 of JAJRRS010000167.1, forward strand.
TTTGTGCGTGGATGAGTGTCCGGTGAAGGCGATTTTCCCTGAGGAGGATCTGCCGGAGGAGTGGACGGACTACATCGAGAAGAATGCGGCGTATTTTGAGGGGTAGCCATTAGCTGTTAGCCGTTAGCCTTTAGCAAAAGGTGGTGGTTTGGGCGGTCGTTGGGATGCGCTGAAACCGGCTTGGAATTGATCCGCCCCTTCGCTGCGCTCAGGAACGGCGTTGAGGGTGATGTGATGGTTGGGTGGGATGTGCGTACAGTTTTATCCATACCCTAGACCCCGGACCCATACCCTGATCCCCTGGCCCTGAACCCCCATTTTCCATGCCCGCGCGAGTTTTGATAACGGAGACGCTTACGCCTGCTGCTACGGAGTGGTTGGGGGAGCGTGCGGATGTGGTGTGGTGTGCTTATGACGATGCGCCCCCGGTGCCCCCGGTGTCCCCGGTGTCCCCGGTGTCCCCGGTGTCCCCGGTGTCCCCGGAATTGGATGCGCACCTGGGTGAGGCTGAGGGGCTTATTGTTCGGACGTATACGGTGGTGGATGAGGGGTTTTTGGATCGTGCGCCGAAGTTGAGGGTGGTGGGGCGTGCTGGGGTGGGGTTAGATAACATTGATTTGGAGGCCTGTAAGAAGCGGGGTGTGCGGGTGGTTTATACGCCGGACGCGAATACGCAGGCGGTGGTTGAGTATGTGTTGGCGTTGATGTTGGATCGGTATCGGCCGAGGACGGAGATTCCAGCGGGTGCGGGTGCGCAGACGTTTCACGGGCTGCGCAAGACTGAGGTAGGGACGCAGTTGGATCAACTGACGCTGGGGATTGTGGGTTTTGGTCGGATCGGTAAGCGGTTGGGGAAGGCTGTACATGCGATCGGGATGAACTTGCGGGTTTGCGATTTGTTGCCCGAGGTTGAGCTGCGTAAGGCGGTGGATTATCCGTTTGAGTATGTTGACCATGCAACGCTGTATGGGGGTTGTGATGTGGTGAGCCTGCATGTGGATGGGCGGGCGAGTAATCGGCGGATGGTTGATGGGGATGCGCTGAAACTATTGCGCGACGATTGTTTGTTTATCAATGCGGCGCGGGGGATGCTGGTGGATGGTGATGCGTTGGCGAAGTGGGCGAAGGGGCAGCCCCGGGCGGGCGTGGTGTTGGATGTGCATGATCCCGAGCCGCCGCCCGGGAGTTATCCTCTCTTCAATTTACCCAACGTTCGGTTGTTGCCGCATATTGCTTCGCGTACGGAGCAGGCGCTGGAGAATATGAGTTGGGTGGTGCGTGATGTGGTGGCGGTGTTGGAGGGGCGTGAGCCGAAGTGTGCGGCGGTGTGAGGGGGGATTTATGAATTGTGATGTTTGATTTATGATTTGGGAGGGGGCGGGGAGGTATCCGCAGATTGCGCAGATGACGCAGATTAAGAAGAGGGCAGGCGAGAGGCGAGGGGAAAGAGGGCGAAAGCAAGCAAGGCGGGGGATATCACGGAGGGCGCGGAGACACGGAGGCGCGGAGCAAGACGGGGAGTTGGACAGGATGACGGGATGGACGGGATAGATGGCGGGGGTGGCCATTGCTATTTAGTGAATTTTGTGACTCTTTGTGGCGGATGGGTTGGGGGTTGGCCACGAAAAGGCACAGGATTCACAAAGCGAGGCGGGGAGGGGGAAATCAGAGTCAAATAAATGCACACCTTTTTTCTGTCCGCAATTATCTTTGACACTATTGAAAAATATCGGTATGCAGTATGATGATAGTCGTGGCACACAATAAACATATTCAGAGGCTGGTGTTTATTGCAATGCTATTAGGTGCCGCCTCATCGATTGTTTTTGTGTTTTTCTATGGCGTATATGGGAAGCTGCCGTGTTCAATCCCAAAGGCTTCCCTTACCCCGATCGATTCATTAGCTCTTTGCATGATTCCATTGACAAGGCTAATCCTGCTGGGCCAGGCAGAATTAAAATTGAAGGCGAATGGCCATGTCTATACTCATTGTTTCGAAATGGTAGGCGGTACTCGTTATTACTTACAGTCACATGCGCAGCAATACTGTATTGGAAATACATTTGTGCATCTATGGTCGCTGCCTGGAGATTGTGGGCAAGAATTAGAGCGTATGACAAAAGAATAAGCGATAATCTGAGGGCGGTGATTTGGGCAAATAAAGGCGAGAAAAGGCAAGGAAAGAAATTGTGAAAGTCGAGGCACCCGGGGGCAGTTGTTGGAGATGGGTGGGGTGTGTTTGCTGCGGGGGAAGCATTAAGCAACATTACGAAGTTTGAAGACTTTATCGATCGGTTTATGTTCGATGCGTCCGCGCCAAATAGGTTCGCTACGCTAAGCCGCAAGCGGCAGGAGGGGGGGGTTGTCGATCTATTTTTATCTGATGCGTTGGGGTTAAGCAGGATCGCTGCGCTAAATCGCAAGCGTGGGTTGGTTTTGTGTGGGGGGGTTGTTGAAATGTTTGTAGCCGGGGTGTTTGAGTTGGGCGCGAATATCCGCCCCTTCGAGGACTCAGGGACGGCGTTGGGGGTGGGGTGGGTGGTTGATGAATATGGGGGATTGAATTGGGTGTGGGTGGACCCCGGCCAAGGCCCGGGGGGCCATGACCGGGCTTTGATTGGGCTTTGGAGGAGGGGGTGAGAGAGGGTGGGGGAGTCCGGGGTTAGTCTTGTGTTTCTTTTTCGATGATGGGGTTGCCGTGCTCGTCGATTTTTAGGTCGGTTGGGCCTTTGGTGAAGGTGACGGGGCCTGGGGTTTGGGATTGCCAGGGTTGGTCTTTGATGAGTTTTTGAGCGGCGCGGATGCCTTGGATCATGGATCGGCGTTCGGTCATGGATTGGGGGGATTCGTGTTGGGTTTGGTGGGGCTTGTGTTCTTCATTATATAGATGGACGGTGTGGGTTGGGAAGGCGAACTGGACTTCGAGTTTGTCGGCGAGGCGTACGATGTCGATGAACATTCGTTCGCGTTCGCGTAGTTCGGTGGACCAGTCGGGGACTTCGTGGAAGATGTAGATGAGGATGTTGAGGCTGGAGGCGGCGAACTCGTGGCACCAGACCTGGAAGTAGTCTTTGCGTGTGTAGGGGTGGCTGCGTACGAGTTCGCGGATGCCTTCGGTGAAGGCGACGAGTTGGTCGGGTGTGGTGTCGTATTGGACGCCGATGTGTGTTTTCCATCGTCGGTATTGGCGTCGGCCGTAGTTATCGACGGATGCGTTGATGAGGTTGGCGTTTGGGAGGGTGATGAGCGAGTTGTAGAAGGTTCGTATGCGTGTGGAGCGGAAGCCGACTTCTTCGACGGTGCCTTCGATGCCTTCGGTGACGATCCAGTCGCCGACGGTGAAGGGTTTGTCGAAGAGTACGGTGATGGAGCCGAAGAGGTTTTTGATGGAGTCTTGCGCGGCGAGAGAGACGGCTAAGCCTGCGATGCCGAGTCCTGCGAGCCAGCCTGTGATATCCAGGCCGAAGACGTTCTGGGCGACGAAGAGTGTGAAGATGATGACGAGGAAGAGTCGGAGTGCTTTGCGTACGAGTGGGACGAGTTGGTCGTCGAGTTTGCTTTCGGTTTTTTCGCTTAGTCTGCGGAGTGCTGCGTCGATGACTTCGACGAGGTTGAAGAGGAACCAGCCTACGGCGAGGATCAGTAGGAACTCGATGATGTTGTTGGTGAAGGTGGCGAGCTTGGGTTCGCGGTAGATTTGTGTGATGCCCAGGCCCATGCCGAGGCTCAGGAGTGCGAAGCTGGCGGGGCTGGCGGCGTTGTCGAAGGCGATGGCGCGTACTTCCCAGCCGCGTTTGTTCCAGCGTTTGGCGGCGGCGCGTAGGGACGCTTGGACGATTTTTCCCAGGAGCAGGCCGACGAAGATGGCTGCGAGGAGTGATGCCCATGCCCAGGTGGGTGTTTGTTGGAAGGTTGGGCCGACGAGGATGAGGAAGTTGTCGCCGAGGCGTGATTGCTGGTCGTGGTATTTGGGTGGGAGCAGGTCGGTGCTTTTGTAGAGGTTGGGGATGTCGAGGACGGTTTGGCGAGAGAACTGCCAGTGGTTTTGGTTGTTGGGTTTGAGGGCGATGGCTCCGACGGGTTTTTGGCCCAGCGGTGCGAGTTGGGTCCACATCCAGTTGTAATCAGGCGCGGGGAAGAACTGGTATCGGCGTGTGGGTTGGGCGTCGGGCGTGGGTTTGAGGTCGGGTGTGTCGGGCAGTGAATCCATATCGATTCGGCCCATGCGGTTGAGAATGTCCAGGAGGTATTTGGCGGTGGTTTTGCGGTCTGTTGTGTCGAGGTTGTCGGGGAAGTCGAAGCAGGCGAGTGCGTTGGGCCAGGCGTCTTCGTAGCCGTTGTCGATCTGGTTCATGGCGGCGAGGAAGGTGGTCATGGCGTCGCGCGGGTTCGTGGGGTTGGTCGTATCTATAGAGATGTCGGTGGGGGGGGCGGCGGCTGGTGAGGCGTCCTGTGCGGACAAGGTGGGTAGCGGGGTCAACCAGAGGATGAGGATGGCGATGATCTGTGGGAATTGTTTGAGCATGTGAGGTTGCTTGGTGAGGGTTGATTGGGTGTGGCTGGGGTGCTGGGGGCCTGGGGGATACCCGCCCCTTCGCTTCGCTCAGGAACGGCGTTGGGGTGTGGTGTTGAATTCAGATGGGCTACTGTAACGCAATGATTGCGGTGGGCAATGCGCGGCGGTGTAGAGGTGGGTTTGTGAGGGTTGTGCTGGTTGTGGGGGTTATGCCTGTTGTGCGGGGAGGGGGGTGACTTAGGGGCGGTCGATGATCTGGACGTTGCGCCGACCGTCGTCTTTGGGTGTGCGGGTTGAGGTGAAGGGGCTTGAGATAAATCGCCAGGCGGAAGCGATGAGGCTTAGGAGCAGCAGGCAGGCGAGGCCGATGACGATGGCGGTGAGTGTGAGCAGGACGATGGGGACGACGACGATGAGGATGGTGACCAGGAGAGCTGTTTTGGTGACCCAGCCAGGCTGTTTGCTGACGCGGGAGTACCAGACGCTGGCACCGGGGTGGCGTCGGTGGACTTCTTCCTCAAATCGGACGTGCCAATTCATACCGTAATCGTAGCTGGGCTAAGGGGGCAGGACAATGTGGGTCCGGTTTGGGTTACACACGGGGCGAAGTTTGGGGTTGGTGGCGTGCTGGCATAACCGGAACCCCGCGCAACCGGCAGGGGGGATGGGATGATGTGGGGCTTAAGTCCGGGTTGGGCGGGGTCGATACGATTTGTAAGGGCCGTACCCCAAACCCCGGATTCCCGGCCCCCCAGATACCAGGATACGCGGCCCGTACACCAGGAGCGGAGAGACAAGCATGACCCAGCCCCCCACACCGACCGATTCGGCGAGTTCCGCAGGCCAGAGCGAGGCACCCGCCCCCGGCACCCCCGGCACCCCCGGCACCCCCGGCACCCCCAGCGCCCCCGGTTCCCCCAACGCTAAGCAGATCGAAGCGATCGTGCAGTCGGCGGTCCAGGAGATCAGTCACATCGCGACTCTTCCTGAGGTCACGATGAAGATCATTCAACTGGTGGAAGACCCGGACTCGTCGGCGAATGACCTGAACAAGGTCATCAGCAACGACCCGGCGTTAGGCGCGCGTATCTTGAAGGTTGTGAACTCTGCGTTCTATGGTTTGCCGGGTCAGATCGGGTCGATCAACCGGGCGATTGTATTGCTTGGGTTGAACGCTGTTAAGAACATCGCGATCGCTGCGAGTTTGGCGAAGCTGTTCCGTGGCGGAAAGATCGCTGAGAACTTTGATGCGCGAGATCTTTGGTCGCACTCGATCGCGTGTGCATCGGGGACACGGCTGCTTGCGAAGCATGCGGGATTGGGTTTGCCGGACGAGGCATTTTTGGCGGGGCTGATTCATAATATCGGGATCATGGTTGAGATCCAGGCGCGTCGGCCTAAGTTTGTGGAGGTGATGGAGAAGCTCGCCAAGGAGCCGGAGACGACGCTGCGGGAGGCGGAGCAGGAAATTTTGGGCGCGACGCATGAGCAGTTTGGGACGGCGTTGTGCAAGCTGTGGAAGTTCCCACAGAGTTTTCAGTACGTTACGGGGTTCCACCACAACCCGATGGACTTGAACGAGAAGAACCGCATGCTCACCGGGCTGGTGCATGTCGCGGATGTTTTGGCTGGGAAGATGGAGCTTGGGTTTGCGCGCGGCGTGGAGACGACGGAGTACGACCCGGCGTTGCTGCTGGCGTTGAATATCACGCAGGAACACATTGACGATGTGGCGCAGGCGTTGCCGGAGGCTTTGGAAGAGACCAAGGCGCTGTTTTCTGGGGTGTGATGTTTAATGATTGTATTTTTGTGGCTGCTGTGTTTTAAGGACATGGTAAGCCCCCGGTCCCCGGTGGCCTGCCGGAGTTAAAGGCCCCCCCCGCGAGTGTCTGCGAAGGCGCGGCGGAACAAACAAGGCGTCTCTCTTTTCCCTCCGGGCGACGGTACGAAAGTGCCCTCGCCTTTTTTTTGTGGGGTTAGAGTGGGGCGATGATTGTATCTGGGCCTACATGCTACAATGCGGTTGTCTGATGAGTCGTGAGGTGATGCCGCATGAACCCCAAACCACGCCCACACCACGATGTCTATCTTAGGGTGTTGCGTGGCATGACGCCGCAGCAGCGGTTAGACAAGGCTATGGAGTTGTCTGAGGCGGCGAGGCGGTTGTTTCGCGATGGTTTGCGACAACGGTTTCCTCACCTGTCCGACCGAGATATTCATCGGCTTTATCTGGAGCGGCTGGATAAGTGTCACAACAGGAACTATTGATCGCGGTCGTGAGTGCGTTTCAAGCGGCGGGTGTCCCGTATATGCTTACGGGTTCGTTTGCATCCAGTTTGCAGGGCGAGCCTCGGGCGACACACGACATTGACTTGGTCATCGCGGTGAAGGCTAATGCGGCATCTTCGCTTGCCAAGGCGTTTCACGGGCCTGACTATTATCTGGATGTGCAATCTGCTGAGACGGCACTCCGTGATGGTCAGATGTTTAATCTCATACAGGTTACGACGGGTGACAAGGTGGACTTCTGGCCATTGACGGATGATCCATTTGATCGGTCACGGTTTGGCAGGCGTCAGGAGGTCGAGGTGGCTGGGGTTGGGCTGTATGTGTCCAGCCCGGAGGATACGATCCTCATGAAGCTTAGGTGGGCCAAGCTGTCCGGCGGCAGTGAGAAGCAATTTGGGGATGCGCTTCGGGTGTACGAGGTCCAGGCGGGCGGGTTGGATATGGATTACATTCACCGCTGGGTCGATCGGCTGGGCGTGCAGGAGTTTTGGGATCGGCTGATCCGGGAGAGTGAGCCTTTGTAGCCAAGCGGTCCGGCGTGTTATGATGCCCGGCTCGCACGCTTTTATGTAAGGATCGCGACCATGGCTAAGAAAACTTCCTCCCGGACATCCCCCAAATCCACTGACCCTAAGAACCCCAAGAAAATTGTGCTCGCCTATTCGGGTGGGCTGGATACGTCCGTGATTCTTCCCTGGCTCAAGGAGCGGTACCCGGGTGTGAAGCTGGTGGCGTTTGCGGCGGAGCTTGGGCAGGGGGATGAGCTAAAGGGCATTGAGAAGAAGGCTTACGCTTCGGGTGCGGATGAGGTGATTGTTAAGGACCTGCGTAAGGAGTTTGCGGAGGAGTATTGCTTCCCGATGCTGCGGGCGCATGCGGTGTATGAGAATGATTATTTGTTGGGGACGAGTATTGCTCGGCCTTTGATCGCGAAGCATCAGGTGATGGTGGCTAAGCAGACCAAGGCGGATGCGGTGGGGCACGGGGCGACGGGGAAGGGGAATGACCAGGTGCGGTTTGAGCTGACGTATAAGGCGTTGAATCCTAAGTTGAAGATTATTTCACCTTGGAAAGACCCGACGTTTGAGTTGAAGGATCGGGAAGCGGCGGTTGATTATGCGAAGGCTCATAAGGTGCCGATCGATCAATCCAAGAAGAATATTTATTCGCGGGATCGGAACCTGTGGCATATTTCGCATGAGGGCGCGGAGATTGAGGATCCGGCTAACGAGCCTTTGGATTCGTGTTTGGTGATGTCGTTGCCGGTGAGCAAGGCCCCGAACAAGCCGCAGTACGTCAGGGTCGAATTCAAGAAGGGCAATCCTGTTGCGGTCGATGGGAAGAAGCTGGCGGGGCACGACTTGATCCAACGGCTGAATAACATCGGCGGGCAGCACGCGGTGGGGACGACGGTGCTGGTGGAGAATCGGCTGGTGGGGATGAAGTCGCGAGGCGTGTACGAAACCCCCGGCGGGACGATCCTGTATGAAGCTCATAAGGCGTTGGAGCAGTTGTGCCTGGAGCGTGATTTGTATCACTACAAGCAGCAGGTCGCGCTTAAGTATGCGGAGATTGTGTACAACGGGCAGTGGTTCCACCCGCTGCGTGAGGCGATGCAGTCGTTTGTGGATGAGGCGAACAAGGTGGTGACGGGGACGGTGACGGTGAAGCTCTATAAGGGTCGGGCGTTGGCGGTGTCGGCTGAGAGTAAGATGAGCCTGTACGACCTGGACTTGGCGAGCTTCGCGATGGACGGGTACGACGTGACGGCGGCGCGGGGGTTTATTGATCTGTACGGGCTGCCGATGCAGGTGCGTGGGTTGAAGCATAAGCCTAAGTTTTGAGGGTGAAGTCTGGGGAAGTGTTCGATAGTCTGGCGGATACCCCACCGAAGCACCGGGGACGGTGCATCAGTGGGCTTTGGGTTTTTCAAAGAGGTCGTGTGATTCTCATCGCGATATTTCCGGGTTTGTGGGGGTCTTGGCCTGTTGGGCCAACGCGCGGATCTTTGATCCGCCGCTAAACGGTGAGGTTGTGTGTGGCGGGTGTGGTTGATCGGTTTTATGAAGGTGGGTTAGTCTGTGTGCGAGGGTAAATGGGGGGGGGCGAATTGGGACGGTATTTTTCAGTCGGAGCTTTGGATGACTAACGGATCGGAACCGGTGTTGGTGAAGGGGCAGCGGTTCTTGTTTGTGGATGCGTTGCGTGGGATCGCGGCTTCGTGGGTGGTTTTGTTTCATGCTCGGGAGGGTCAGCACCTGAACCATCTGATGGGGATTATTCCGGGGTGGGTTGAGACGGGGGTGTTTCGATGGGGGAAACTTGGGGTGCCGATCTTTTTTGTGCTTAGTGGGTTTGTGATTTCGCATTCGCTTAGGCGGGATCGGGTGGGCGGGCGTTATCTTGTGTTATTTTCGCTTCGGCGGTCTATCCGGCTGGACCCGCCTTACTGGGCGGCGATATTTCTGGTGGTGGTTTACGGGGCGTTGACGGCGTCGATCAAGGGGGAGTCGTTTGTTTTTCCGACGGTGGGTTCGTTTGCGGCGCACATGTTTTACTTGCAGGAGATACTGGCATACCCGGCGATTTCGCCGGTGTTCTGGACGTTGTGTTTGGAGATCCAGTTTTATCTTGTGTTGTGTGTATTGATCGGGTTGATGCAGCGGCTGGAGGGGTTGAGGTTGCCTGGACGTGCGTTGGTGTTTTTGCCGGCGGCGTTGGTGCCGTTGCCCTGGGTGTATGGGTTGGTGACGGAGAATGTTTACCCGGGGCTGTTTTTCCCGCACTGGCACGGGTTTTTGTTGGGTGTGTTTGCGTATTGGGCGTGGACGAAGAAGATGCCGGCGGCGTTATTTGTGGTGTATGCGTTGGTGGTGTTGGTGCCATCGTTGCAAAGCGGAAGCGGGTTTGGGGTGGCGTGTGTGATTGTTTCTTCGATGCTGCTGGCGGCAGGGCGGTCGGGGATGATCGTTTCGAGTCTGGGTTATCGCTGGCTTCAGTGGTTGGGGAAGATTAGTTACAGTTTGTACCTGACGCACAATATATTTATTGGGGCGGTCTGTTATGTTTTGTTCAGGGTTTTGGGGCATTCGCTATGGGTGGAATTGATTGCGTTGCCGGTGTTGTTGACGGCGTGTGTGGTGGGTGCGAGCGTGTATTGGTGGGGGTTGGAGCGGCCGTTCCTGGGGTTGTGTAAAAGGGTGCCGTTGCATCGGGCGGCGGGGTAGGGCGGGGTTGGCTTGTTCGTCGCGTTGCGGTAACGATTGAGGTGGTTCGTTAAGGGGGTGAGGGCGTCGCGTGGCCGCGACGGCTAAACATGGGTCGCTGCGTAGGAAGTTAGGCTGTTCCATGTGGGGTTTGGGGCACGGGGGCTATTGCAGGAGGGGGAGTAGCCACGAAAAGGCACAAAAGGAACAAAATCACGAGGCCGAGTCGGGGGCGTCTGTTGTTGTGGTGGGGGAGGGCGTGCGTTTTGTATTGTTTGGTTTTTTTGTGCTTTTTGTGGTTGAGATTTCTGTCTGGTCGGTCAGATTAAGTAAGATGTCAGGGGATCAAAGCACCACGAAAGGACTTCGCTATGTTTCGTTTAAAAATATTTGCTGTCTTGGTTGTCGCGTTTGGTGTGATGCAGCCGTTGGAGATTTTGGCGGATGAGAGCGAGGTGCGGCTTCGTTCGATAGAGGATGTGTCTATTAATGATCTGATCGAAGGCACGCAGTTCATGACAGATGATCCGGATCGTGTGACGATGGCGTGGTGGTTGCCGGACGAGTTTTGGGCGGTGTCGTTGGCGGAAGATGCGGCGACGACGGAGGAGGGTGCGGCGGAGATTATTGATCTGGTGTCGCGATACACGCTGGTGATTTATGTGGATGGTGAGTTTGGGCCTTTGGGTGGGGTCACGTTTGTTTCGCCTGAGCAGTTGCGTCGGGGTGCGCGGTTGCAGGGTGTGGATGGTGAGGAGGTTTCGCCGTTGGCGGAGGCGGATGTTTCGCCGGACATGATGCTGCTGGTTGGTTCGATGCGGCCGATCATTGCGAATATGCTTGGTGCGTTTGGTCAGAACATGTCGTTCGTGGTGTTTCCGCGGGAGGATAGCAAGGGGCAGATTATTGCGGACGCGACGGCGGCGGGTGAGTTTACGATGAAGCTGGGTGAGACGGTGTTCCCGGTGAAGACGCCGTTGCCTTCGCTGCTGGCGGGCAAGCGGTGCGGGACTTGCGAGCGTGAGTATCAAGGGGACTATCAGTATTGTCCGTATGATCGTGCGGCGTTGCAGTACGGTGCGAGCGAGTAGGGGCATGCGAGCTGGGGCCATCCATGTGGGCTGTTGGCTGGGTGTGCTGTTGGGATCGAGAACAAAATAGTCGATAGAGTTGCAGATGCACCCGTTCTAAGTGGTCTGCGGTAAACTGATCTCACCCATCCAGCCGATGGGTGCCGATGCGGGTATGCCTTTAGCTTTGCGGTTGTACCGCTTAGCCCGCCGACATGTACCAAGGAGCCGAGCCGATGCCGACCGCGACTCATACACGGGCCTATGTGCCGATTGATCTGGACCCGTCTGATTGGGGTCAACTCGAGCCGTTGTATCAGGCGTTGCTGGATCGGCCGACCGATTCGATCGAGGCGCTTGGTCAGTGGTTGGCTGATTTTTCGGAGTTGTCGGCGGTGGTGTCGGAGTACGGGTCGCGGAAGAATATCGATTCGGCCTGTCACACGGATGATGCGGAGATCGAGAAGGCGTATTTGCATTATGTGGAGCATGTAGCGCCGAAGATCAAGCCGATGTATTTTCAGATGCAGAAGAAGCTGCTGTCGGCTGCGTGTCATACGGAGCTGGATGCGAAGCGGTTTGGGGTGTTGGTTCGGGAGTGGCGGTCGTCTGTTGAGTTGTTCCGCCAGGAGAACGTGCCGTTGCAGACTCAGGTTGCGAAGTTGAATAATGAGTATGACAAGACGATCGGTGCGATGACGGTGGAGTTTGACGGGCAGACGCTGACGCTGCAGCAGTTGTCGCGATATCTGGAAGAGCCGGATCGGGCGAAGCGTGAGGGTGCGTGGCGGATCAGCGCGGAGCGTCGGCTGGAGGATCGGGAGAAGTTTGATGAATTGTTTGACCAGATGCTGGGTCTGCGCAGGCAGATGGCGGCGAACGCGGGGCTTGCAAACTATCGGGACTATATGTGGAAGGCGATGGATCGTTTTGATTACACGCCCAAGCACTGCCACGATTTTGCGGACGCGGTTGAGCGTGTGTGTATGCCGGTGATTGAAAAGATGGATGGGCGGCGTTGTGCGTCGCTTGGTTTGGAGACGCTGCGGCCTTGGGATCTGGGGGTGGACGTGAAGGGGCGTGGACCGCTTCGGCCTTTTGATGCGGGTACGCCGCAGGAGTTGGTGGACAAGTCGGCGGAGGTTTTTCGTCGGGTTGATGCGGGGCTTGGCGAGGATTTTTCGACGATGAAGATGGGTCGGAATCTTGATCTGGAAAGTCGCAAGGGCAAGCGGGCTGGGGGTTTTCAGAGTTCGCTGCAGGAGAGTAAGGAGCCGTTTATTTTTATGAATGCGGCGGGGCTTGATGGTGATGTTCGGACGATGCTGCACGAGGCGGGGCATGCGTTTCACTTTATCTGGGCGGCGGCGGATGAGCCTTTGATGTTTTTGCGTCATGCGCCGATGGAGTTTTGTGAGGTGGCGAGCATGTCGATGGAGTTGATCGGGGCGGATCACTACGACGTTTTTTACCCTGATGATGCGGACAAAGCGCGGGCGAAGCGGGGCTTGTTGGAGGGGATCATTACGATATTGCCTTGGATCGCGACGATCGATCAGTATCAGCACTGGCTATATACGAACCCGGATCACACGGTGGAGCAGCGCACAGAGGCGTGGCTGAGTATTCTTGATCGCTTCAAGCGGTCGCGTATTGATTGGTCGGGTTTGGATGATGTGCGGGCGTCGATGTGGCAGAAGCAGTTGCATCTGTATCATGTGCCGTTTTATTACATTGAATACGGGATCGCGCAGCTTGGGGCGTTGCAGTTGTGGTTGGCGTATCGGGAAGATCCGGGGAAGGCGCTGTCGGCGTATCGCGGTGCGTTGAGGCTGGGCGGGAAGCGGCCGTTGCCTGAGTTATTTGAGGCGGCGGGGTTGCGTTTTGATTTTACGGAGGCGACGTTGACGCCGTTGATGGCGGCGGTGGGTGAGGAGTTGGATCGGTTGCCGGAGTAGAGTATTACTGTTTGCTGCGTGATTGAGTGGTCGTGAATACTCGTGGCGGCCGATTTATGGTTGCTTCGTTCTTATCTCTGGCGTTTTTTAAGTCTGGCTGGGCCTTGAATCGGGCGTGTATCTATCAATTTGTATTAAAGTCATTGATCTAGTCTCCAACATAGAATAGATTGTATTGGGGTAAAAACTTGAGAGGAGAGAAAGATGCACATGTATCCGCGTAAGGTCCGCGTATGGCTTGTTGCCGTCACAATGCTGTTCTGTGTCGGTGATTATTTGCATGCGGGATATCAATTCGAGACGCTGGTTCCACCATCTACCGAGAATCTTATCGGTGGCGTTTCGACAGTGACGGATTCGCAAGATATTTCGCACGTCCTGTTTACTCGGAGTTCGTTAACCGAGAACGTACAAGAGTTGATTTACGGCTATCGCGACCCGTCTGGGTGGGTGCTTGAGACGGTTATGACTGGTACGGTCGCTATCGGGGGGCAGGCTTTGGCATTGGATTCGTCTGGTCGGCCACATATCGCTGGGATAGATTTTGTAACCAAGGAAGTAAAGTATGGTGTGCGAACGGGATCCGGATGGTCGGTTGACACGGTTGCTGCTGATGGGCATTTCTACACGCCCGCGATACAGATAGGATCAGACGATTCTCCGCAGATGGCGTTTATGTCGTCGCCGTCCAATGGAATTGGTGGGCCCGTCCACGCGGTGCGATCCACAGCCGGGGTATGGGTTAAGACGCCTTCTTTGATCCAAAACACATTGCTGAATGATTCGGGTGATATGGACATGGTCCTTGACGGCGGAGACCGTCCATTTATTACCTACCCTGGTCTCGCAGGATTTGGGCAGCCCTGGTATGTCGCGCTTGCTTCAATCAATGACAGCTTCGGTGGTGCTCTGACATCTGATCGGGTGATTGAAGAGCCGGGCACCGGTCCCTATGTGGCTGGGCACTTGTCGATGGACAATGGCGGTGGGCTGCGGGTTTTTGCGGTGGAAAGCAATACCGGGCCGATCTCTCACTTGGTTCAATCGGGCAACACATGGGTCGAGGATTTTTCCCGTTTTGACAGGAGGAGCTTTAATGGGCCTGGTCAGATGGTTGTGGATGATCAGGGGCGTTCACTGCTGTTGACTGCTCGAAACAACAATAGTGTCGGTATCGGAGCGGTTGACCTATGGACGCTTGATTCTGGTGTCGCTACTCAAGAGATTATTGCGTTTGGTTCATTTGCTGATGGAGAATCTGTGGGTCTTAGCCATGGTATGTCGCTTGATTCTTCTGGTGGCTTGCATATCTTTTATTCGCAACAACTAAACCGGGGGCTTGTGTATGCTTATGTGCCTGAGCCGGGCGTATCAACTGTTCTATGTGCAGGTTTGTTATTGGCTTTGTCCCGCCGAAAAACTTAATGCTCATCGTTGTCCTCGGGTTCTTGGGCCAAGTGGTAGCAAGCGAGTTGTAAGGTGGCTTAGGCGCCGACGTTGATGCCGTCGCTGGGTCTTGGGTCATCTGTCCAAGGTAGAGGGTGGCGCAACCTATATATAGATAGCCGTTGTGATGGCGGGGGAGGGGTGGTTGCAGAATTGAAGAGACGGCCGCTGAAGCGGCCTCTGCCGGTGGGGTAAAAGCTTCAGGCGGAGTGGTTTGAGGCGGATGGCGGGCGGGGGTCAGGCGAGTTGTTTTTTGAGTGATTCGATGGCGGCCATGCCGTCTTCGGTGACGCGCCAGCCGGGGGAGTTTGGGTTTTCGGAGGGGGTGATCCAGTTTTGTTTTTTGGCGTAGGCGGTGAGTTCGCTGGCGTAGCAGAGCGCGAGTCGGTGGGTGACGGGGGGGAGTTTTGACCAGTCGAGGTGATCGCGTGTGGTGCGTGCGGTTTCGCGCCAGGCGGCGAGTGATTCAGAGAATGAGTTGATGCTCATCGGGCCGTCGAGGTAGTTGATGAGTGATTCGATCATGGCCTTGGCGTTTTGATTTTTGATGTCTTCGGGGATCAGGCCCAGCAGGTCGTGTGGGGTGAGGCAGAAGCGTGCGATGCGGTCGTCGTCCATGGGGCCGTGCCGGAGCAGGGCGCTTAGGACGTCTACGAGCATGGCGTCGCGTTGGCGGGTGTCGTGCCAGAAGTTGTCGGTGGGAGTTATGGCGGCCATGATTTTGGGGCGGCTTGTGTTATACGCCTTCATCTTAATCCCAGCGCGCATGTACGGCGCATGTTAGGCATTGCGCTATGGGTGGGTTGGTGCGATGATGTGGCCTTCACGACACGGAGGTCCACGCCATGCATATCCAAACACACGAACCGATCGAAC
>JAJRRS010000168.1 GCA_024279275.1 Planctomycetota bacterium
ATACACGGCGTCCTCGCTTAAGCCGTTCAAGCTGTTCGCGTTCGCTCTGCTCCAACACGATGGGGATGGCTCTTCTCATGTAAGAGACAACTACACCAACCCCAAATATGTTCCATTAATTCTGGCGAGGACCACTAGCAGTTTTTCCGAGCTGCGCATTAGTGACGGATCTCAAGATGAAAAAGTTATGGACTCGGGGTTCTGTTCTGTTTGGGCTGTGGTTGTGCGCTTTGTTTGTGGTCAGTGCTTCAAGCGCGAATGGGCAGCCGTTCACGACGGTTATTAATGTTCCGCCGGACCCGGACCCGGGCTTGATCGGGTCGGACACGCAGTTAAATCTGTTTGATGGGGGGAGTTTGGGCGATCAATTTTTTGTGGGCGACAAGTTTGTGCCTGCAAGCAATATGGAGGTCAATATCAGTGGCGGACAGGTCGGCAGGCAGTTCCTTGCCTTCTCCGGCAGCACCGTGAACCTCAGTGGAGGAGCGATCGGGGATGACTTTACCGCCTTCCCCGGCAGCACGGTCAACCTCAGCGGCGGGTCGGTGGGCTATCGATTCGGTGTCACGGGGACACTGAATATGAGTGGCGGCTTCATCGACAAGGACTTTCGGCCGGGCACCGACAGCACGATCGATATCAGTGGCGGAACTATTGCTGAGGGAGGCTCCTTTGGCGGGTTCACGGTAGGCTTTAACAGCACGGTCAATATCAGCGGCGGGGTCTTGCCTAAGTTCACAGCTTTTTCGAGCGATGTAAATATCAGCGGCGGGAATATGGGGGAGATTACTAATACGTCTGGTTCTGTGTTAACCGTCTTCGGTGGCGAGTTTGAGGTGGACGGTGTGCCGGTCCCCGGGCTTAATTCTATTGGTGATTCGGTCACGCTGACTGCCACTTCTGGTATTTCCGATCTCTTAACCGGCACACTCACAGACGGGGCGGTATTTACAAATACTTTCTTCGAGGTAACCCTGGTCGCCACTGCTTTGCCGACAAAATCAAGCGAGATAAACACCCCCACCGACCCCGCGCCGCTGGGGCTGCGATCCGGCCAGACCCTCAACCTGTCTGCAGGCGGGGCTTTGAACAATCACTTCGCCGCAGTGAACGCCAACCTCAACATGGCAGGTGGAACGATAGGCGTGGGCTTTGAATCCGTGGGATCAGATATATCTATCACCGGCGGGTCCATAGGCGACAACTTCACGGCCCGTTCCGGCGGCACGGTCAATATCAACGGGGGTGAGATAGGCGATTTTTTCTACGCTTTTGATGGCGTCGCGGTCAACATCAGCGGAGGAGCCTTAGGCAACGGATTCATCATCAGACCCGGCATCACCGTTGACATCAGTGGCGGGACGGTAGGCAAGCGTTTCAACGTCCAATCCGGCAGCACGGTCAGCATGAGTGGCGGGGAGCTGAAACTCGATGGCGAGATCGTCCCGGGGCTCGGCTCGGTCGGGGATTCCGTCAGCCTGAATCTGCCAGAGGGATCGATTTTGACCGGCACTCATCCAGACGGATCGACTTTTATCTTTTCTTCGCAGGCCGGCGATCGGATCGACGACGGAACGGTGACATTCACAGCCGCATCCATACCGGTGGCGACACCGGGTGTGATTAACATTCCGGCTGATCCCGCGCCGCGTGGTTTGCGCACGGGACAAACATTGAACATGTCAGATGGTGCCAACCTCGGCAACAATTTCGCGGCTATCGGATCGACTCTGAACATCGCCGGTGGAACGACCGGGCGGAATATCGAGGTGGTGGACACGGTCGTAACGATCAGCGGCGGGACCGTCGGCGACCTCTTCACCGCATTCGCCGGCAGCACAATCAATATCAACGGCGGGGAAGTGGGCGAGGCCCTTCTCGCCTTTGCCGGCAGCGAGGTCAACATCACCGGTGGACAGGTCGGCGATAGGCTCACCGCCTACTCCGGCAGCACAGTGAACATCACCGGCGGGCAGGTGGGCAATCAGTTCAACGCCCAACCCGGCAGTATGGTGAACATCACCGGCGGGAGTGTTGGCTATAAGTTCAACGCCTTCGCTGACAGCGAGATCAACATCAGCGGCGGGGACGTGGGCGTCATCTTCAATGCCAGACCCGGCAGCACTGTTAATATCAGTGGCGGCGAGTTTTTCCTGGATGGCGTCCTGGTCCCGGATCTGGATATGGTGGGTGATACGGTGCCGTTGAACATCCCTAGCGGCTCAAACCTGACCGTGACGCTCACTGACGGGACGGTGCGGGCGTTTGGCGCCGTACGGTTTGACGGTATTGCCGATGGAACGCTGAACCTGACCCGCACGCAGTTGCCTACGGCTGCGGCTGTGGTCAACGTCCCAGCCGACCCTGCCCCGCAGGGACTGCGGATCGGCCAGACGCTAAATCTCGACGACGGCGGGCAGTTGGAAGAAAACTTCACCACCACTGTCGGCTCGGTGGTCAATATCAACGGCGGATCGGTGGGCAATGGATTACTTGCTGGGATAGATAGCACGATTAACATCCGCGGCGGGTCGGCCGGCGACTTCTTTACCACTCTCGGCGGCAGCACAATCAGTATCAGTGGCGGGGTAGTGGGCAGAAATTTCAATGCTAACGCTGGGAGCACGGTCAGTATCAGCGGCGGAGAAGTGGGGAGCGGCTTCGATGCCAACGACGACAGCACGGTCAATATCAGTGGCGGAACGGTGGGCAGCGGCTTCGATGCCAAGACCGGTAGCACGGTCAACATCAGCGGCGGGTCCATCGGCTCCGATTTCGACGCCGAAGCAGGCAGCATAATCATCCTCGGTGGCTTGTCGTTCATCTTAGATGGGGTAGACCTTACACCGGGTTTAGTGATTGATGGATTCTTTCCGATCCACGACCGTAATGTGGTGTTAGAGGGGGTGCTGGCTGACGGTTCGCCATTCAGTTTCGATCTTAAGGATTCAAACAGTAATCTCTCTCATGACTTCTTCCACCCAAACGCGGCGCTGCTAATCACGCTGGTTCCCGAGCCGGGGGCGCTTGCGCTACTGGGGTTGGGAGGCTTGGTGCTGTTGGAGCGGAGGCGGGACCGGTAACAGCTACAACGAATGCGACGAAGAACCGAGATCAGGTAAACAGGTCAACGAAGGCATCAACAGGCATCTTGTCGAGTTGATCCGTGTCTACGAAGACGGTCTGGATACGCTCACACTGATCGGCGTCGAACCGAGTGGTGAGGTTGTTGCTGAATTTTTCGACTAATAAGGGTTCGCCCTCGGCGCGTCGGCGGCGGTGGCCTATGGGGTATTCGACGGCTATTTTGTTGGTGTGTGTGCCGTCGTTGAAGAAGATTTGGATGGCGTTGCCGATGGAGCGTTTGGTGGGGTCGAGGTAGTCCTTGGTGTAGGCGGGGTCTTCGATGACTTGCATCTTGGCGCGGAGTTGATCGATGCGTGGGTCGGCGGCGGCGGTGTCTTCGTAGTGGTCGGCGGTGAGTTGGCCGTGGATCAGGGGGATGGCGGTCATGTACTGGATGCAGTGGTCGCGGTCGGCGGGGGTATTTAGAGGGCCTTGCTTGTCGATGATGCGGACGGCTGATTCCTGGGTGTGGATGACGATGCGCTCGATGTCGTCAAGGCGGTCTTTGACCTGCGGGTGGAGTGTGACGGCGGCTTCGGCGGCGGTCTGGGCGTGGAACTCGGCGGGGAAAGAGATCTTGAATAGCACGTTTTCCATCACATAACTGCCGAAGGGTTGGGCGAGTGTGATGGGGTTGCCCTTCATGAGTACGTCGTGGAAGCCCCAGCCCGGCGCGGTGAGCGCGGTGTCGTAGCCCATCTCGCCGGTGAGTGCGATCAGCGCGTGGCGGACGCCTCGGCTGGTGGCGTCGCCTGCGGCCCAGCTTTTTCTTGAGCCGGTGTTGGGTGCGTGGCGGTAGGTGCGCAGTGCGCCGCCGTCGAGGAAGGCGTTGGAGACGGCGTTGATGATTTGGTCGCGTGTGCAGCCGAGCATGTGTGCGGCGACGGCGGTGGTGGCGATGCGGACGAGGATGACGTGGTCGAGTCCGACGCGG
>JAJRRS010000011.1 GCA_024279275.1 Planctomycetota bacterium
GCTGAACATCGCCGAGTGCGAGTTGAGTGTATTGACCCGGCAGTGCCTGGGTCGGCGTATCCCCGAGGTAAAGACGATCGACCGCGAAGCCCAGGCCTGGACCCTCGACCGCAACGCCTCACAGACCGGCGTAGACTGGCGATTCACCAACGATCAGGCCCGCAACAAACTCAAACGGCTGTATCCGAAAGTTGTGGGGTGACGCGGCACTAGCCGCTTCGATGCCGAACTCTTTGCGGAGGTAGGTCGCCGCATTGTGCCGAAGCTGGTGGAACCGATTGAACCCACACAAGCGAAAGAGAGGACAGCGTGAAAACAACACAAGGGGACGATTTTGCCAGACAGCTTAGCCTTCGTCTTGGGCACAAGGTTGAGGTTGATGATGATTCAGAACAACAGAGGGGGTATGTAATCCGCGTCTACGACGGCAAGCCGTTCTATGGCAATCTTAGCGGACCGTGGTTTGGTTGTTTTTACTTCGCTGATAGCCAAATGGGTCACTGGGTGAACCTGGTTGTGAATGGCTACAACAGCCATCTGTCTCAATCAAGGAGGGGCATCGGAGAACACCTGGACGCATAGCTTCTAGAAAAGAACAAAGACCTGCTCCGCGATACTTTCCGGGATAATACCGGCGACCACGAACCCAATAAAGAGACCGAATCGTCTGGGGACGCTGTGGGGTCGATAGAGTGACTAACAAAAACAGAAAAGGACGGAAAACGACGAAAAGTTAGCCGCGGCTAAATGGACCGTAAAGCATGAAAACAGCGTTATTTGCCAATGACCGTGAGAGGATTCGAACCTCTGACCTGCTGCTCCGGAGGCAGACAGACAGAGTGAGGAAATATTTTTTTCGGGACGAGGCTCACGAGGCCAGTTATCCACGAAATAATCCTTGACTTTACACCTCGCGAGCACGAACATTAGGGTTCAGGCTCGTTAGATGACCCGTCCCGTAGCCGCTATCTGAGGATCACAGCATGTCCGGCCCGCAAGAAAACCCCGCGACCAGAAGGATGACCTCGTTCCAACGCGAAGCGTTTGATTACCAGCAACGTACTGGCTACAAACCCGGGACCGAACAAACTCCGCCCCGAAGCTGGTGGCACGCACTCAGGTGGCTCGGATTGAGCTTGATGGCTGTTTGCTTTTTGCTCATAAGCGTCTTCCCGAGCGAACTACCGCAAAAGGTTGGATCTGTCTTGGTGTCAGGACTAGCGATCGGAACCGCGATCTATCTGCTGGGGTGGATCGGCGTGTGGTACGTCGGCCAGGCGAGGAGTTTTTTCTCGTTTAGCCAGTGGGGCGATGCGCTGGGGCCGGCCGGGTTTTTCTGCTACCTGGGACTGTTCAGCGCACTAAATGGCGATGTCGAGGCGACTCTATTCGTGTGGCTGGTGTCAGGTCTTATTATCGCAGCCTTTTTGATACGCAAGCACGGCCTCATGGACAAGCCCGAGCCGGTAAAACCTGCGTCGCACTACACCGTTGCAGGAGTGCGCCGGGATAACGGTAAAGAACACCGAGTGGTCGTGGCTGCAAGCAGCCTGGATTTTGCTAAAGCCAAGGGCGAGCAGATGGGTTTGATTGTTGTGGATGTCAAACCCAAGTGTGACCCCGTTCCCTGACCGCTCAAGCATCCCCGCGCGGTCGGGTAATTAGAATCGTAATAATCTGCGCCGCTTTCCTCGCTATCCGCAAACGCCTCCCACCCGCCTTTTTCATCTTCGCCCGACTCGTTTTCGGCTCCCCCGGGTCCCCCCGGCCCTGCCTTTGAGCCTCCGGGCATCGGCGTCTGTGGGGGTTTAGGGTCTGGACCCGGCGAACGGACCGGCTTGGCCGGGGAACCCGGCACAAGCCCCAACGCCTGACCTTGGGCCAGCCAGGCATCACGGGCGCGGCGGGCCTCGCTCAACCCGGGGTGGGGCTTGATAACTCCCCCGTTATTCACGATCGGCTTTTCCCCGATCTCGCGTTCCAATATCAACCACCTGGCACGCTCCCGACAGAACACGTCGAACGCCAGCAGGTCTGCCGAGCGGGTCCGTTCCAGCTTGACCAGGTCGCCGATGAACCCGCGCCATATCTTCGCCGCGCTGGGGGGCAATTCCGGGGGTGGCTTGGGCGCTGTGGGCTTGCTCGATCGCTTCCCGGCCTTGGTGGTTTTCTTGGGGGTGCGTTTCTTCGTCTTCTTCGTGGTCTTAGACTTCGCCATCGAATCGGGTCCGATCCTGTTCGTCCCTTCGGGGATGAATAAGCATATCTAGGATTTTCTGATCCATCCTGGTCAGGATCGCAACGCGCGCAGACTTCGCAGCCCGGCATATCGGTGTGGCTGCTAACCGGGCCACCTCGTCGTCGATCACCGATCGGGGTAAAACAAACGTCATACCCAACTGCTCGGCGGTGAGCGGCTCCACCGGTTCATCCCATAGGGGATCCTCATTGGTTGCGTACAGGCTTCGAGGGGGCCGGGTGTCGCTCATGCCTGAATAGTACCCGTGGCGGCGTCGTGAATAAAGGCGGCGAGAAAATCGAACGTCTGGGGGTCGTTGCTTATGGCCACCTGCTCGAAGTTGTTACACCGGCGCAGGTTCAAGGATCCGTGAACCACCAGACGCCGGCCGTCGCTGAGCGCAATCAAGATAATCTTCGTGTGGTTGCGCGTGTTGGCCACCACCTGGCCCCGGGCCGTCAGGGTTTCGCTCAGGTAATCGTACTCATCCCCGTTCTTCTCGCTGAACAGGTTGGACACCACGAACACCACCCGCTTGATCTGGCCGGCGTCGATCATCTCCGCCAGCCGATCCGTCTGGTCCCGGTTAAACCCCAGCGTTGCAATTTTCAGATCATCGATCGTCACCCCCTCACCGGCCAGATCAAGGATCCCGCCCAGGATGTCGAACCCGTGAAACTTCCCCGTCATAATCAGAAAGACTTCGTGCCCCTTCGCGGGTATCCGCTGGATCGCGTCGGCGGCGTTCGTTTCTCGATCGAGCCACGCCAGGCGCTGGCGCACGATTTTCCGTTCGTGTCGGGTCTTTCCGATCTTCGGCATCCCCTTGGTGTCGATCTCCTCGGCGGCAAGCTCGGTGTACCGCTCGATGTCCAGCTCGGGGTATGGGTCCTTAGCCATCTTCATGCCCCCAGTGTCCGGCCTGGCAGGCGAAGCCGGCAACGGATAGATCCACACCCCCGCATCCTTCCAGCCGGCAACGCGAGTATTTTCCGCTGACACCCGCGCAGTTTTCCGCACACGCCAGGCATATCGCGCCCCGTCGTTTCACGCGGTCGCGTTTCTTCCAGCCCAGCGATCGCATCGTCATCAATCCAAGCCGGCGTTTGTTTCGCTTCTGCTTCGTCACCTGCTCGGCGGCTTCCTCCGGGGTCAGTTCAACCCCTGCGGTGACGCGCCGGCGTCGGCCCTTGTATCCACCGGGTAAATTCCGGGGACGATTGATCCATTGAACCCCGTGGGGGCACTCGAATTGAACGTCGCCATCGGGCAGGGCGAAGACGGTGGTCAGGCTCGCACGCCAGCGGGCATCCGACCTACAGATGCCGCATCGGCCTGCGATTCGGCGCTTTTCGCACTGTCGGCTCTCGGTGAACAGAATCAGGTTCATGGCTTATCCGAATGTGATAACAGCGTCGGGGCAGGGTATGAACGTGCCTGGCGGGTCTTCCAGGCAGGTAGACGCCAGGCAGGTTGGCTGGGCTGGCGGGAGCGAGACCGTCCCTGTGATCGTCCCGTCGCGGCAGGCCAAGGCGTTGGCTACGGCGGTTATCGAGTATTCGTCGCCAAGCGAATTTGAGAGTTCCACATCCCAAACCTTCGGCCCGGTGGAGTAGGTGACAATGATCTGCCAATCGTCCAGCAAACTCCCCCACACCCATCGGCATTGGCCGGCGGGTGTGGAGTAGGCGTTCCAGCCGAACGGCGAATCCTCGGGGTCGGACAGGATGCAATCCAGGCAGGTCGTTGCGGGGAAGGTGATACACGCGGGGGTTAGGTCCACCGTGACCACCGGGACCGGCTGGACCCCCGTGCAATCCGTGCATGGCTCGCCGACACAAAATGGGTCGTCACAACCGTCGAGGTTGCCGAAGGCAATCACAAACTCCGTCTGCGGGCAGTCGGTCGTTTTGCTGACCGTCCCGCACAGCTCCGGGGTCAGCCACCCCAGCGTGTCGGTGTAGGACACGGTCACGACCGACCCCTCCCACATCGACAGGTCCACGTCGGTAAACACGGTCCCCAGGCCCGACCCCGGGCACCCGACGATCTTCCAGCACCTGACGCACTCGGCGCACCCGCGTAATCCGTAATTAGAAATCACACGCCCCCCGGGTAATAACTTACCGGGTGGAGCTGCGGAAACTTTCAACTGACCGATCACCACGCAAACAGCCGGCGCACCGGCGTACAATTCGACCAACAGCACCGTCCCGAGCGGGTAGCCGGCCGGGACCCAAAAGCCCGTAAACCCACCGCTGCACCGGTTCACTTTGCGCCACTTGAATTTTGGGCCTGGTCCCGGCCCTGGTGCTGGGCCTGGTCTGGGTCCTGGTCCTGGGCCTGGTGGTCCCGGCGGGGGCCACGGCGGTCCCGGCGGTCCCGGCGGCTGCTCGGGATCGCATAGGGTGTTGTTGGGTGACGCGATCGCCGTACACGATGTTGTCAGGTCGCCGCGCGTCCACGGGTCGGTAAACGGGCTTTTGATCGTCAAGGTTCCGCCACCACCGCCCACAACGATCACGCCGGGCACGGCCGGCAACAGCTTATTCCCGCCCGCCGGCCCGCCACCCAGATAGTCGTCGATCTGCGAACACGCATAGTCATTGGCGAATACCAGGTCCTGGGTGACCTCCCCGTCACCGTCAATCCACCCGGCCGGGATCGTCGCCGTCCCCCTGAACACCTCGGCCTGGCGTGTGTGCTGCGCCCAACTGATAAACCCGGTCACGCTCCCCTGCCACCCGGCACGCGCGAAGCAAGGCACGTCGGCGAAAGTCGGGATCAGGTTTAACTGTTTCGTTACGGCTTCGTGTAACACATCGCTCATCGTTGCGTATGAAATCGCTAATACCACCGCCTCGATGCTGGTGGCGCTCAACACATTGACCTGTATGACGTACTGAGTTTTATAGGAGTCGAAATACACGCGGTTATAAACGCGCCCCACCACGTCCGATTGAGTCAAGGTGAATACGGCGGGCTTCCCGGCGGAGCAATTACACCGGCTCAACCAGTGGCAGGCCTCGCCGGCATCGCCCCCGTAGCTCAAAAGCCCGTCCTCGATGTCGGTGTGTTCCCCGAACTTCTTCTGGGTCAGCAACACTTTTTCATAGAGCAACGGACCCGCCCCAGCAGGCTCGACCAGGCGCACCGCACTCCTGGATCCGGTGTCATACGTTTGCTTGAATCTGTCGTATGCAATCCGGCAATCCGCCAGACCGATCCCGGCCAGCTCAACATACATACATTTAAGCTGCCGCTCTGCGTCTTCCCACCAGGTATTCCCGGTGTCGGTCGTGGGGTCATTCGTCCCGGCTTCGGCGGTGTGGTCCAGCTTGCAGACGTGCCAGGTCTGGGTGCTTAGGACTCTCGCCAGGTCGCCGACCGTGTAGACCTGGGCGTCCTCCCAAAGCCCGCGCTTTTTTGACCACGTTTTTAACGCAGGCACACCCAGCCCCACACACCCACAACAGCACTTGCCGCCTGGTCCTAATCCGGCCATTAGATGCAGGTTCCATCAACAAGGTACGTCTGTGATAGGACGGCGCGGTACCCGGTGGTGAGGCTCCCCAGCGTTGTATTTCTGAGTCGCGCCCAGTTTGCCCAATGCACCGTATTCAACGCGATCGGTTGAAGTTCGATCCCCTCGTTTAGGTTGTCTATGTCGATGTTGTTTCCCTGCGTCCCGGTGGCGGCGTTGGGCTTGTCCATCCCGTTTAGCGCGTAGGTTCCATCGGCTATCAGGCCCTGGTACCCGTCCGTCACGGCGTACCAGTCGTCGTCGTCTTCGTCCAGCTCCACCTGGCGGTAATCGTACCTGGTTTTATTTTCTGAATCCGTTTCACTCCCAATCACTTCCAGCCAGAACCCCGGGCGCTGCTGGCCTTGAACGCGAAGCGCTGAACGGATGATAAGTTTGTCGCCGGTCTGCTGGGTCTGGATCGAAACCCCGTCGCCTCGGATCTCCGATATCACCGCCCGCTTTATGCGGTTGATTAACTCCGCATAGATGGGATCGCCTGGATTTACGTCGGGAATTGGCGGCACGGCTGGCCCCTTATCCGTAGTTGGTGGTATGCAGCTCGGTGTGTCCGATCTCGATCAACTTGTTAGCCGTGCCACCGGTGTCGTTGGCCACACCGACCAGGGCAAGGTCAAGTGAGCTGGACGTATCCAGGTTGGCGGGGTTGATCGTGAAGGTGTACCAGGCCCAGGCGTTGGTCAGGACCAGCGCTGCGCCTTCGTACAGGTCTGCGCTGACACCCGCCTCCTGGTCACTCTCAAACGCGGTCAGGTCCAGCGTCTGCGCCACCTGGACATCCCCGGTAATCCGTGCCCGGACCTTCAACGCCACCGCCTGCGCCGTCGCATAATTCCCAGGCAAGCTAATAAGCGTTCGTGCGGTGTTCGTCTTGCTGTTCGCGTTCGCCGCCTCCCCGATCAGCTTGGGGGTGTTCGTCCCGTGGACGCCGGGTGTCAGACCGAACGCACCGGACGGTGTGCCGGCTGCGGTCCCCAGCTTTGCCAACGTGGCGCTGACCAGCCAGTGATCCAGCGGGATCACCCGGGCGGTCGAGGCGTTCTTTGCGAGCTGCGACCTAGCGATATCCGCCGCCGCCAGCAACGCCGAACCCGGGATCGAATTCGACTTCCAGGTAATCACGTCGGCGCTGGAAAAATTCAACTCACCCCAAAACCGGCAGTCACGGATCAGGCTTAAATCTTGCGTCGCCATGATAAAAATCTCCTAAGTAAATTTGATGTTGTAATCGGCCTCGATGTACCAGGGGATCGACTTGATCCCCTCGTCCTGGATCAGGCCGACCGGCATTTCATTCGTTTCGTTATCGATCCAGGCCACGGTCGGCAGCCAACCCTGCGACGTGCTGGACTCTTGAAACTGCCACCGGAAGCGGTACAACGGGGTGGATGCCCCGGGGTTCAGCTCATCCCAGGTCACCCGCGCGACGATCCACTTTCCTTTAGCCTTGCCTCGCCACGGCGCGGAATTCACCTTGCCGATCCACTGCTGGGCCAGCGCGTCCGGGTCGTTGGTGGCTTCAATGGTTTCGATCCACGGCGCGGCCTCGGGTGAGAACACGCCGAGCGTGACGCGCTTTTCACGGTTCTGGTGGGTGACCGTCATTTCATTGCCTTCGCGGTCGGTGTGCGCTGTGATCTGTGCAATCGAAACGTCACCGCCTCGGCGCGTCTCCGATGTCGTGGCCGTCGCCCCTCCCTCATAGAACAGCGTTACATCAGCGTCATCCTTGGCGTTGCGAGATCCGATTTTCACCTTACGCCCCGTCAGGTGTAGCACATAGCCCTTAATGAGGATGAATTGTCCCGGCCCGGGTATGCTGGGGTCGGAAAGTATCTCGTCGCTGGCGCTCATCTGGGTCGTGCTGATGAATCCCGACACCTTCATCTGGCGCACCAAGGCCACCACGCGGCCCCGGTCCTCGGTACATTCAACGTCGTGGATTTCCTCAACGGTTAATGGCATGTATCGGCCTAATTAAAAGTAGATCCCGATCGGTCGTCCTGGACGGCTTCGCGAATCGCTACCAATTCCTCCACCTGCTGCTGCGACAGCCTCAAGCCTTCCGTGTCGCGTTCCGATTTATTGTTCTGCGTGATCGATCCGCTAACGATGTCGTTGACGTCGATCTGGCGGAATCCCCCTCGGTCCTCGTCGGCCCGCTGGTCGGCCAGGTCCTGGCGTTTCTGTCTTAGCTCTTCGGTGAGGCCCAGCATGTCCTCCAGTAGCACGATCTGCTCCGCGTAAGCGTTGATCGTCTCCAGCTCCTGGTCGTCGATCACAAAGCCCGTCCCGGCCTTGAATTCCTGCTGAGCCTTGTGCAGCTCATTTATCTTTCGTTGGATCATCTGTGACTCCCGATCGGCGTCGGCGTTGATGTCGAACCCCTTAAGCGACCGGTCACGATCCGCGCCGGGGGCCTGGGACAATTCAAGATTGATCCGGTCGATCTCGGTGGCGGCGTCCATGATGCTGTCACGGGTCCGCTGGGCACCGCGCTGGTGTTCTTCGATCTGGGCTTCGGCTACCGCCCGCTCCTGCTCACGCGCTGCCTTGATCCGGGTGGCTGCGATCTCCCTCAACATATCGGCACGCCTCTGCTCGCCTTGGCGCTCGGCGTCAACGATGCGGGTTTCGTATCCGATCCTGATGGCCTCCACGCGATCATCGATCCCGCTTTCCTCAAGGTCCACCCGCGCCGATATAAGTTCCTGGACCAACGATCGGTATTCGGTTTCCTGGTCAAGCCTGGCCTGACGATCGGCCAACGCGATCCGCTTTGCAGCCCCGACCCGTGCAATCGCCAGGGTTTTACCCAACTGGTTTTCATTCTCCACTTCCAGCTCTTGCTGCCTGTCCGACAACGCCGAACGCTTGAAATTAAATACTTCTTCGGTGATATCCCCGGCGTCAAGGCTCGCCTTTAGTTCCGTTGCTCTTTTTAGAAACGCGGTGTAATACGCATCGGCGGCGTCTTCGGCCTCGCTGATGATGTCCTGCTGGTTGAAAAGCTCCTGCTGTCTCACTAGCTCAGTCCCGCTCAGGCCAGCCGTGACGGCTCGGCGGCGCTCCGACTCGGCGGCGTTCATCAGCCGGGTATCTTTGACAAACGCCTGGGCGGCTTCGCTCCGGGCGTCCTGCTTCAATTTCTCGACCCGTGCAAACTCTTTGTTCTTTGCAATCTCGGCCTCGATGTCCACGCCACCGAACGCC
>JAJRRS010000169.1 GCA_024279275.1 Planctomycetota bacterium
CGTATCTTCGCTGATCAAGACGAACTGTGGGACGCATGTGTGGTGGCCTGGAACCACCTGGGTCCCCAACGCCTGGCCAGCATCTGCCACACCGATTGGGTCGCGCTGGAATTAAGATGAAGGCGTATTACCTTCTTTTCCCACATCAGCAATCATCAATCACACATCATCACTTCACCTCCCCCCTCCCCACTTTCTGTCTCAGCCGCGGGCCTACGGCCCGCAGGTTCTGCGATATTGCGACAGCTTCCGTGGTACTTTCATCCCCATTGCGTATACAATAGCCCCCACACATTTCACCCCCAGGGAGCCGCCATCATGTTCGAGTCACTTAGCCGAAGTTGGGAATACGCAAAAATTAGCTACGGCGTGATCTGGGAAAACAAACAACTCGTCATCTTCCCCATCATCTCCTCCATCGCCACCATCCTCGTCATGGCCAGCTTCCTGGTCCCCCTCTGGTCCACCGGCATGATCGACCGCATGACCTCCGACGACCCCGCCAACGCCATCAGCAACGCCGCACTCTATTCCATCCTCTTCGCCTTCTACTTCTGCAACTACTTCGTCATCGTCTTCTTCAACTCAGCACTCACCGCCTGCGCCATGCGCGTCATCAACGGCGAACAACCCTCCGTCGCCGACGGCCTAGCCGTCGCCACCCGCCGCCTCCCACAAATACTCGCCTGGGCCTTCGTCTCCGCCATCGTCGGCGTCATCCTACAAGCCATCGAAAACGCCAACGAAAAAGCAGGCCGATTCATCTCCGCCATCCTCGGCTCCGCATGGACCGCCATGACCTACTTCGTCATCCCCGTCATCGTCGTCGACGGCGTCGGCCCCATCGAAGCCTTCAAGCGTTCCCTGGGCACACTCAAGAGTCAGTGGGGCACCGCCCTGGTCGGCGGCTTCTCGCTCGGCTTCCTCGGCCTCTTAGTCATCATCCCCGTCGCACTGCTAGGCGGAGCACTCATCTGGTTCGCCACCCAATCCATGGGAACCCCCGGCCTAATCGCCGCCATCACCGTCGCCACCGTCCTCTTCGCAATAGGCATGGCCGTCAACAGCGCAGCAGGCGTCGTCTTCAAGGCCTTACTCTTCAACTTCGCCACCAACCGCTCCCTCCCCCAAGGCATCAACGCCTCACACTTTGGGGATGCGTTTGTGAGTAAGGATTGAGGAGCCGTTAGAACTCGTTCGGAACCGTGCGCTAGCCTATAACCTGAACCTTACCGTCCAGGACGATTCCATAGGAAAATTGTTGGTGCGGATTCTGTTTCGGACGGCGACCTTCCGGGATCTTAACGACGACGCGCGGCAACCCGACAGCCGACTCAACTTTCTCGCCGCAGAGGAGCGCTAAGAATAACTCACCGGTTGCCACAAGATCTTTGGTCACATCGAACATGAACGAGGATAGCGAGTGTGAGGCAGGATATTTGTCTGGCGTGACAATTTCGACGTGGGGTGGGACGAGATTCATTTCAGGAGTGAGGCTGAAATCCTGAATTACAATCTGTTTTTTTTCTTTTGGATGCTCGATCATGTTCCTGATCCCAAGCATGAACAGCAACGATCCTCCCGCATCACTCATGAACCGCGCCAGCGGTGAATCCGCACCGTGCTTCGCGGCAGCAATCCGGGTCAGAGAATCGATCCACTTCTGGGTTAACTCGCTCGGGTAGAACATCTGGGCGATCGCTTCCATAGTGTTAATGGCGTGGCCAACCTTCTGAGCGAAGGCGTCGCAACGTGCTTTAGCATCTCCCACCGCTGGCAGCTCGATGCTCCGATTCGTGTGAACTTGGTTGCTTATTTCAGTCGTAGTTTTCTGTATCGCTGCCACCAAAGCCGAATGCATGTCCATCATGGCAGCGACATCTATCAGGAAGTTAAAGGCTAACGCTAGAGCTTTCTGTTCTGGGAAGTCGCGTCCCAAGTTCGTGGCTTTAAACAGGGCGTATGCAGTCATGTAGATCTGCCCGACCACCGGATCTTTTACGCCATACGACAGGATTCGTTGCTTGGTATTCGGAACGGCCGCGTTCGTTCGTTTTGGATCTACTTGATCCGCTAGCTGAATAGCGAATATGGCGTGGTCTAATACGATATGGAGATCATCACCGGCGCTGATCATTTTGAAGATTGCACCATCCTCGGGACCGCCGACCTGCATCGAGAGGGCAGAGTCGCGGATGCTATCGATCGATATTTTGTTACTGGGTTTAGACATGCGGATTGCATCCTACGTCAGTTCGATGATGCTTAAGATCGCCTACTCGAACAACTCCGCACCCTGCTCACCAACAGATATCCGAACCCCCAAATGTTCCCCCGCCGCCTTCGTCAACTGCCTGCCCTTGCGCGTCCGCGCCAAAAATCCGATCTGCAACAGGTAAGGCTCACACACCTCTTCCAGCGTCCCCGCATCCTCGCCCAGCGTCGCCGCAATCGTCTCTACACCCACCGGCCCACCCTCATACGTCTCCGCAATCACCCGCAGGTACTTCCGGTCCAACTCGTCCAGCCCCAGCCCGTCCACACCCTCCAACTCCAACGCCTCATCCACAATCCCAGGCGTCAGCTTGTCGTTGTGTTTGACCTGCGAAAAGTCACGGATACGCCGAAGCAGCCGGTTAGCGATCCGTGGCGTGCCGCGCGACCGCGAAGCAATCGCACCCAGCGGTTCATTGCCCGCCGCCATCCCCAGCAAATCCGCGCTACGATGCAGGATCTTTAAGAGATCATCCTGCGGATAGAACTCAAGATTATGTGTCAGCCCAAACCGCGACCGCATCGGCCCACTGATCAGCCCCGCCCGCGTCGTCGCCCCAATCAACGTGAACGGCTGCAACGGCAGCGTGATCGTCTTGGCGTGCATCCCCTGATCCACCGTCACATCAATCTTAAAATCTTCCATCGCCGAATACAGATACTCCTCCAACGCCACCGGCATCCGATGCACCTCATCAATAAACAACACGTCCCCGCGCTGCAACTTCGTCAAAAACCCCACCAGATCCCCCGGCTTAGTCAACGCCGGCCCACTGGTCACCGTTACATGCGCACCCATCTCATTGGCAATCACATGCGCCAGCGTCGTCTTACCCAACCCAGGTGGCCCATGCAGCAACACATGTTCCATCGGCTCGTTACGTTCCTTCACCGCCTGCAAAGTGATCCGCAGCTTCTCAATCAGCCGTGCCTGCCCCACATACTCATCCAGACGCACCGGGCGCAGCGACCGATTCATCGCCTCCTCAGCCGGGCTTTGCATCTTCCCTGAAACAATCCGTTCGGTCGCCATCCCCAGATCATAGCCGATGCCGTGAGTGTCCGACCTCGCAACACAAGCCCCACACCAGACAGACTCGCCCAGCAAGCCCCCCCCGCGCCCACACTCCTCCCACCTCTTGCCCGGATACCACCCAACAAACAACGCCTTGACACAGACCTTATTTAAGTTAAAAATAGTCACATGACCAGACCCATACTAAGTGACGCGGATCGGGCCGATGTTTTCCGTGGGCTGGCTCACCCGATAAGACGGCGGGTGGTTCTGATGCTGGGTAAGCGGGAATGCTCGGCTGGGGAACTAAGAGAAGCGTTGGATCTGACGCCGCCGAGCCTCTCCCAGCACCTGCGGATTCTCCGTGATACCGGCCTGGTCCGGCACCGCGTCCAAGGCCGCCGCCGTATTTACCGTGTTAACACACCCGCACTCCGCAAAGCGCAGCGATGGCATCAGCAACTCGCTTAGCGTCGAGCCGGACGGCTGGTGCCTTAAAACAAAACCTGAGAGCTGTGCCGAGTGTCAGTCCAGACCAAGACCAAGACCTAATCTATCCCGATCACGCGATCGATCTCTTCGATCGACGTCTCGCCACGCATGACCATCGCGTAGCCGCCTTCCTTCAAGGTGGTGAACATCGTCAGGTCCACCGCCTTCTTGATCGCGGCGATATCCGGGGTGTTCA
>JAJRRS010000170.1 GCA_024279275.1 Planctomycetota bacterium
AAGCCCCTTGATCGTTTCCTTGACATCGATGATGTGGATGCGGTTGCGTTTGCCGAAGATGTACGGGGCCATCTTCGGGTTCCAATTCGTTGAACGGTGGCCGAAGTGGATACCCGCTTCGACAAGATCTTTGACCAGCGATGCCATACCAGAACTCCTTGGACGGGCTTACTAAATCGAGCCAGTCCGCTACAGACAAAAAAGTGATTCGGAAATACCACCGACGGGACCCAACGGCCTCCGCCGGACAACAACAAAGCCGACATCCCTGCCGACAAAAAAACTACATTCGACTCGGGCTGCCGCCAAAGCGAGGCGTAAACCACGACCCCACCGGAATCTACCCACGGCCAAGCATTGTATCACCCCTTAAAGCCCCTGCAACCCACATTCCCAATCAGCCATCCCGAGGCATCCACCCGGCAAACACCTCCCCCACCGACCGACAAACCCCCAGCCCCCCACCACAGCCCCTTAATACCCCATCTATATAGATAAGACCCACTTCGGTCCCCGGGCCCCGGATTCCCCAAATCATCCCCCTTGCCCTAGAACCATATATAAGTTAAATTTGATCCTATGACACGACCCATACTCAGCGATACTGACCGGACAGACGTTTTCCGTGGCCTCTCACACCCGGTCCGACGCAAAGTGCTGGCCCTGCTAGGCAAGAACGAGCGATCAGTCACCGAGCTACAGGCCGGCCTGAAAATCTCACAACCCGCACTCTCCATCCACCTGCGTGTCCTGCGCGACTGTGGCCTGGTCAAACACCGCGCCCAAGGCACGCGACGCTTCTATAGCCTCAACACCCCGAACCTACGCAAAGCGCAGCAGTGGTTGGGGAAGATTGTCTGATTATCCATGCCTGTCATGCGGGTGTCCTGGGGATGCCGGGGAGGCTGTCCGCAGATTGCGCAGATTCCACAGATTCAAGAGATTCTCGCAGGCACACCCTTTTACATCTGCGCAATCTGTGTAATCTGCGGATACTTCTTTTTGTCCTTTTCATATTTTCTGCGTTTCCTGCTTTCTAGATTTTCTGCTTTTTCAATCCTCACAGTGTTCCGGCGGTAACGGCAGGCGCGGGATCGTTGGGACCGGGTCAAGCCCGCGTCCTGTTTGTCCGTCATCTGGCCGGGACGGTCCGCTCCAAAGTCCCCTGGAAGCTGGACGAATTTTCATTCGTTCGCTTCCAGTATCCCGGTTGTGTAGCAGATGGAATCTGGCACACATCCGGGGGTGGGGGCAGCCCGCGAGTCCCGGTCCTTTTAATCTTTGGATACTCAGGGGAGCTGACGACCGTCGCCGTGAGGTTGTCGGCAGGCCTGACTCAAAATAAGTCGGGCCTCCACTGTTGGCGGAAATGACGGGGTTGTGCGCACGGGGGCGGTAAAGTGGGCTGGGGAGTGAGTCGTAACTGGTGGCTGCGCTTCGGCTAAGGGAATATGTGGTTTGGTGTGATTTTTGGTTGGGAAATCGGCTGAATTGTGCGCACGGGGATGGCCGGCGGGGGTGAACCGCGAAGGCGCGGAGGGCGCTAAGGAAGACAAGAAAGCCAAGGCGGTATCACGGAGCGCACAGAGGCACGGAGACACAGAGGACGGCGGGGGGAGGAGCGTTGTGTTGTTTGTGGCCAGCGGTGCTTACAGCCGAGGCGGAGGGCTGGATTGGCGATATAGGTTCCTGTCACATTTATTTCCCCCTTTGCGATGGAGATCAGGCAAATGAAGGGTTAGAATGGTGGCCTCAATGACGTTAGATAGTTAAGCATTCGATAGCGTGTAATTATGAATAACAGGCGGATAGGCTCACTGGCTATAGCGGCAGGAATAATTATTGCGACTATTGCAGTGTCAATAGTCCTTACATTAATTATAACGTTCTTTGCAATTATTTTTCTGAACACATGGTTGCTTGATGTAACGGGGGAGGGACCGGATACTTTTGGAGTTTCGTTATTTGCAACATTAGCTGTAATTATAGTCGGCGCTGTTTGCTCATTGGCAACCCTGGTTTTTGGGATTGTCGTATCTATTAGGTATTACAATAAAACCAAGATTATAGACCCCATACTGTGCCCCGCTTGCGGCTACGATATGCGAGGTTGCTTTTCTGCGCATCGAACTCTTTGCCCAGAGTGTGGGCATAGTTGCCGAGCGCCAAGTAATTATGGTTTCAAGTTATAGCCCGGCCTGTTCGGAAGCCCCGTTCCACGAACAATGAGCGGGGCCGAATAAGGTGTCAGGAGCCTTGGGCCGCTATGCCTTACTTTGTCGCCCTGGTGTTGCGATTCGGTGTTGAATCTGCGGAGCACGATCGGGCTTTGTTCTGTTTCGATTCATCTGTCTATGCGCATCAATGCCCGAAGGCTTCTTCGTAGTCGGCGAGTGAGGCTTGGATGACTTTGGTGGCGTGGTCGATGCCGTAGGTTTGTTCGACGGACATTTGGGATTCCTGGCCGGGGACCATTTTGTAGGTGGCGAAGTAGTGGCGAAGGCGTTCGATGAGGACGGGGGGTAGGTCCTTGATATCTTCGACGTCGCCGTGCATGTTGTCGTTTTCGAGTACGGCGATGATCTTGTCGTCGGCCTCGCCGCCATCGACACATTGGAGGCCGCCGATGACGCGGGTGTGGATGAGGATGTCGGAGCGGTTGATGGGGCGTTCGCTGATGACGCAGATGTCTAAGGGATCGCCGTCGCCGAGGGTTGCGTTGGGTGAGAGGGAGGTGACGCGATCGCCGCAGTAAGTTTTGGGGACGAAGCCGTAGAGTGCGGGGGGTTGTGAGCTGCTGCGTTGGGGGCGATCGACGCGGAGGTAGCCGGTGGTTTTGCAGATTTCATACTTCACGAGATCGAAGGGTGTGATCTCGATATAGGCCTGCAGGCGGACGGGTGGTTCGTGTCCGGGGTCCAGGCCGTGCCAGGGGTGCGGGCGCCAGCGGTAGAACGGGGGAGGGAAAGAGCGTGAGGTTTCCGCCATGTGTTTGGCCATCGGTAGTGATTCCTGTTCGGTGGGTGATGTAAGCCCGGAAGTAATACTAATCGCATAAAGAACCCGTGCGTTAATATGTGACGTCGTACCCACGTTCTGCTGAACGTGGGCTTCGCAGACGCACGAGAATTCAACGGGATGGGTATAAGGGGTGGTCCCTGTTTGGTGGCGATGCTCGGTATGGTAGCAAGTTGCGGGATAAGGTTAGGGTGAACCATGCGGGCCGTAGGCCCGCAGCTATAAAAGATCGTTACGATTGGAATGGGAACGGTCCAATTCGCAGCGGTCGTCATGCCTTGCCGGGGTGGGTGTGCGGATCCGAGTCGGGGGAGGTGGTTGGTTTGGCGGGTGTATTGTCTGGCTTTTTGACATCACCGTTGATCGCTTCGGGAAGGACCATCTCCTCGGGCGTAGGGCCATCGGCGGGGTGAAGCAGAGCGTATTGTCGGCCGTACTTGTAGGCGGTAATCACGATGAACCCGTAGAGCACGAATAACACCGCCAGGACGTACCGCCAACGCAGCTCCATGGCGACCATCGAATACCCAAGTGCCGCAAACATCCCCGCCGCCATGTAGATCACCAGGACCGATTGCTTGACGCTTAATCCGCTGCGGCGAAGCAGGTGATGGATGTGTTGGCTATCGGGGCTGAGGATCGGCTTGCCTGACATCTTTCGGCGGAAGATCGCCAGGGATGTATCTGTGATCGGGACGGCGAAGACGATCAACCCCGCAGTGACCAGCAGTAAACTCTGGCCTCCGGCGTCGGCGTACAACAGGATCGACGCGACGCACAGGTACCCAATCAGCAGCGATCCGGTATCGCCCATGAAGATGCTTGCGGGGTTGAAGTTGTACGGGAGGAATCCAAGCACCGCCCCGATCAACGCCAGGCAAACGACGATGCGGATCGGGTCTTTCATCGGGTCGGGGCTGTGTAAGGCGACAAACGCGGCGATACATAAAAAACCGATCCCGGCGATCACCGCAACCCCCGACGACAGGCCATCCAGGCCGTCGATCAGGTTCATGGAGTTGCAGCCGCCTAGAACCATCGCGGCGATCAGACAGGTGGCCAGGATATAGTTCACCATCGGCAGCAGGTCGGCACCGACCATCGGCAGTTCCCACGGCAGAGGGATCGCTTCGATGCCGACGATCCCGAAGACCGACCCGATCAGTTGCGTGCCTACGTTGTAATTCGCCAGTGCTGCTGCGGCAAAAAGTTGGCCGCCGATTTTCACGCGAGGGTTGATGCCGTAGATATCGTCGAACAGCCCGGTGAGTGTGATAGCACCGGCACCGATCATGATGCTGACCAGCGGGTTGCTGCGCATCATCCGAAGTGGGTTGAAATCTGTGTGTTTGAGGATGTCCTGATCATTGACAATAAAGTAGGCCAACCCGATAGCGATCAGCCAACCCAGAAAAATAGCCACGCCGCCAAGGTAGGCGACCGGCTCGAGGTGGTTCTTCCGCTTGAGGTCCGGCAGGTCCACGATCCCGTTGCGGATCGCGAGCATACGCATCAAGGGTGTGGTGACGATCGCGACAAAAAAAGCGACAAAAAACACACCCATATACGGTGCGATCACCTGCATCAACGTCGTCAGCTCACCGGAACCCACAACGTCCACGACACCCCCGGCACCCCCGGCACCCCCGGATACCCCGGATACTTGAGCGAGCAATGCCAACATCACCCCCCCCCCCCCGCCGACGCAGCCACCGCAGCGATCTGCTCGCGACGCAACTTGATCAACTCCGTCAATGTTTCGTCCAGGGTGATCTGCGGCTTAAAATCGATCGCTTCACGGATACGGGTCGTGTCCGGCAAACGGTGTGCGGGGTCTTCAAAGTCCGGGCCGAACGCTTCTTCATAAGAGATCAGGCGTTTGCCTGCCGTGCCGCCTGCGAGTTTGATGATGCGGTCAGCCAGTTCGCTGATCGTGATGCGTTGATCCGATCCGAGGTTAAAGACCCGGCCGAAGCAGTCGTCCTTGGCCATCAACTCGGTCATCGCACGGGTCACGTCGCGGACATTGCAGAAGGTGCGTGTCTGTGTGCCGTCGCCGTAGACATCGATCGTTTTCCCGGCGACCGCACGCTCGACGAAGCGAGGTACGACCATTCCGTAATGCCCGACCTGCCTGGGTCCGATCGTGTTGAATAAACGTGTGATGACGACGCGCAGGCCGTGGCGTCGATGCATGTCGATGGCCAAATGTTCGTCGATCGCTTTGGTCAAGCCATAGGACCAGCGTGACGCCGTTGTCGGGCCGTAGACCAGTTCCATGTCTTCACGCAATGGGAGCACGGGGCACTTGCCGTAAACCTCGCTGGACGATGCGATCAGCACCGAGGCACCGGCACGACGGGCCGCATCCAAAACGCCCGCAGTCTGCTCGACATTGTTGTGGACCATCGCTGCGGGATCGTCGATAACGCGCTGCACACCGACCGCGGCTGCGAGGTGATACACCTGCCCCACACCGTCCCACAATTTATCGTCGGCCAATGCTTCGCAGGCGTCGGCGTGAATGAATCGGCAACGATCATCCAGCAATTCGGAAATGTTATCCCGGCTGCCCGTCGAGAGATTATCAACGAGCGTCAGTTCCAGACCCTCCGCCTTGAGTCGTGTCGCCAGGTGCGAGCCGATAAAGCCCGCCCCGCCGGTGATAATCGCCTTACCCGTCACGGGTGCATCCTTACAGTGGGTCAGGGGTACTCACCGATTGACCGGTGGGGTTGGGTCAATCGACGTCAGTCGTTTGCGGCTCTTCGACCATCTCGCGTCGGCCTCGCCCGTTGGCTTTGCCGTTGGATTCGCCGTTCTCGCGGTAGCGGTAGAAGTCTTGGAAACTCGACCTGAAGTATCCGCCGACACTAGACTGCACGCCGTTGAGTACGATGCCCAGCAGGTCCGCCCGCTGACCCGCAAACTGGCCGGCCATCCGGTCAATCATGCCACGCTTGTCGCTGCCCGCTCGCACCACCGCAACCACCGCATCGACCTGCTTGGCCAACACCTGGCACTCTGAACTCAGTAGCGCAGGCGGCGCGTCGATCAACACGATATCGAACCGCGTCTCTAACTCCGCCAGGAGCGAACGGAACCTCGCACCGTCAAGCAGCTCCGGCGCCGCGTCCCCGGCCCGACCGGTCGGCAAGATAGAAATATCCGGGTCGCTCACCGTCATGAGCATGTCATCCAGTGACGCGCCGTACAGCAGAATATCAACCAGCCCCCGGTCGTTGTCCGTATCGACAAACTGGTGCAGCGCGGGCCTACGGAAGTTGGTATCGACCACCACGACCTTGCGACCGTTGAACGCCAGGCTCGTCGCCAGGTTGTGTGCTGCCGTCGATGAACCCGCGCCGGGCTGCGCCGAAGCGATCAGTAAGGTTTTATACCCACGCCGATCCATCTTCCCAAGCAAAGCGGTACGCACCTGACGGTACGACTCCGCCAACAGGCCCGTGGGGTATTTTTCCACCACCCGTTCTGCCGAGCTTGGGCCGGATGGGTCTTCGTCCGCGTCGGGGATGATCCCCAGAAGCTCCGCTTCCTTCAGCAGCTTCACGTCCGCGGGACTCTTGATGCTCTGGTCCATCAGCTCGCGAAGGAACACGATCCCGCCCACAACCGAAACCAGCAGGAACGCCACACCCGGGACGATGACCTTGATTTCCGGGAACACCAGTTCGGGCAGCGACGCCGGCGACTGACGCTTCACGGGGCGGGCCTCGGCCATATCTCTGACCAACCGGACGTTAGAAAGGGCCAACTGGATCCCTTTCCGCGATTCCTTAGCCTCTTCAACCCTTGCCTGGAGGTTGCCATATTTGGTCTGGTGTACGTTCAGGTCCACCAGCTTTTGCTGAAGCAGCAGAACCTGATCGTCATGGTCGGCGATTATCTCGGTGATACTTTCAATCTGCTGCTTGTAACCGCTAAGTTCGGCCTCTTGCCTCTCACGCAAAATACGCTCGACCTCCCGATCCCGCTCCGCCTCGGTCGCTGCGATCTGACGATCGATCGACTTGAGGATACGGTGGTTCACGCCGTACTCGTGAAGCATCACCTCACGCTGCTCACGCAGCGAACGCAGCCGTTCGTCACGGATACTGATCGCGGGGTCTTCCGAAGCCGAAATAATATCGCTCGCCGAGGGCCCCCCGCCCGCCTCCTGCTTCTCCAAGGCCGCAGCGTATCCCTTCTCAAGCTGCATAAGCCCTCCCCTTAACTCTTCACGATCCATGATCCGCTGCGACATTACCTGGGCCGCCTCATCCAGGCGTGCGTCAAGGCTGGTTAACTCGTGCTCACGGGCGAACTCCTCGATCTCCTCGGTCAGGTTCTGGATATCCGTATCAAGTATGCGCCGCTCGGCCAGAAGCGACCGGCTCTGGCTGCTCACCCGGTTGGTCGTATCAATCCCGACGCGATCCAGATACACCTTCACGATCGCTTTGGTGATCTTCTGGCAGTCTTCTTTCTGGGGCGTCGAGACCGACACATTGATCAGTTGCGTCCCACGGATCATGCTCACTCTGAGGTGGTCGTCCAACAGGTCCTCACGGGCCTTATTAAGGTCCGGGGTGCCCTTGTCGGTCATGTAGCCCTTAAACCACTGCCCATTGCGGACTGCCGGATCGCCCAACGCCTTGCTCAGGATGCCCTCTGACTGGATCTTGTAGACCTCACTCTTGATATACGCTTCCATCGCCGCGACCGGGACATTGACCATGCCGCCAGTTCTCACGATGTCCATATCCACTTCGCCGTCAGAGACACGAAGCTGGGCACTGGATGCATACATCGGCATGGTCTTCACAAGCACCAACCAGACCCCCACACCCAGCACCACGCCGACGACACCCACGACCGATAACAGCACGATGTGTTGGCGCAGTACCTTTACCGGGTCGATCGGCTTGAACCGAGCAGCACCGGAAGGCTGAACACCGGGCATTGGGATTTGTGGCAAGGGATTATTACTCATGGGGTTACAGACGCCTCCGTCAATTCGTCGGTCTGTTTGAGCAGCTCCTTGGCCCGCTCAAGCAACTGCGACTCGTTATTCTGCTCGGCGAGATCGATAGCCGTCTTCAGGTGACGGCTCGCCTCGACTCCATATCCTTTATCGATCAACAACTCGGCCATATGCAGGTGATTGGCAGAAAGACTCCCGGCATCGATGCTGCGTTGTAGGGTCTGCTGCGCCTCGGCGGTCTGCCCGAGCTTAAACTGCACCCAACCCAACGTATCCAATATCTGGGGGTTCTTCGGCTCAATCTCCGCGGCACGCTGCGCCAGCGGCAGAGCCTCCTGGGCCTTGCCAAGATCCTCAGCAAGCAGGTAGGCCATGTTGTTCAACACCGACGTGTTATCGGGCGCGTACGCCTGGACCCGCCGGTAATACACCAACGCGTCCTGGGTCCGGCCCACGTCATGCAGGGCCGGCCCCATGATCTGTTCGATCATATGAAGCACACCCGTGTCTTGCTCTGTCAACGTCGATTCCAAAGCGCTCAGCCGAGTGATAACCGCCTGGGTCTCTCCTTCGATCACCTCCAGCCTCGCCAACGCCATATCCACCCAGACACTCGACGGCGGAGTCGCCAGCCCTTCCATCAACGACACCGTGTCCGCCAGGCTGTAGTCCTTACGGATCTGTGCCGCCACACCGAATAGTTGATCAAAAGTCTTGCTACGCTCTGCGGCACGGGCGAATACCTGTCGGGCCTGGTCCTCCTTGCCGACTGCATACAACGCCCGGGCCATCACCGCCTGCAGCAACGGCTGCTCGTTGACAATCCCAGCGTGCTCACGAAAAAGCGCCTGCGCGTCGGATGCACGCCCGTTTTCGATCTGGAGCGTCGCCAGATTCAGCAGGTTCACAGGGCTGGGGGACATCTGCATCACCGTGGTATACGAGTCAATCGCGCCGGGGATATCCCCCTCACTGGCCGCCAAACCACCCAACACACTGTGCCAGGCAGCTTCCTTGGGCGTCTGCTTAATCCCCGCCCGCGCCAACGACTTGGCACGGGTCATATTCCCCTCACGCACATGCATCTGGATAAGATTCAGTCGGCCCTTGGCGTATTCGGGGTGA
The DNA here is from genome assembly GCA_024279275.1 of Planctomycetota bacterium. GTDB lineage: Bacteria > Planctomycetota > Phycisphaerae > Phycisphaerales > Phycisphaeraceae > JAJRRS01. The sequence continues at coordinate 9,128 of JAJRRS010000170.1, forward strand.
CGCGACACCATCGTCGTCATCTCACGCATCGCCTCTCGCTTCTCACCCTGCTTCAAGTACATCGCGATGAGCAGCCGGCGTGACGCCAGGTGGTTGGGGTTAAGGCTCAACGACGTATTGAGGTCTTTAACGATTTCACTGGAACGGTCCGAGTCCTTGGTCCACAACGCGGCCCGCTCGTAATAGAACCGGGCATTGCCCGGGTCTGCCTCGATCGCCGCACCGATCAATCGGATGGCCTCCTCGTGGTCCCCGCGTGACTCGGCTATCAGAGCACGCTGCGCCTCTTCCGTCGGGCCTCCGTCAACCCCATCCAGAACCGCCGCCGCGTCTTCGTATTGCTGGGTCTTGATCAACACCTCAGCCAACCCAAGCCCGATCGGCTTCTCTTCCGGGAACTGCGAATGAAGATCCCGGTAATAAGGCAACGCCTGCGTGTATCCCTGGCGGTTAAAATAAAGGCTCGCCAAGACGCGCGTGGCCTCACGCCGATCCGATTCGACTTCAATCGCCTTATCGTAAGCGGCAATCGCCCCCGCCCCGTCTCCCGATTGCAACAGATAGCTCGCCAGCATCATGTGGTCCCTGGATGTGACTTCCGCACCCAGCGACAGGATATTCTGACGCAACACCAACGCACCCTGGTCAATATCTCCGGACAAGCGGTGCACCATCGAAAGCACCTGCAGGTTCACCGCCGTCTGCCCCTCAGCATCCACCAACCCCTGGATCATCTCCAGCCCCTGACTGTGCTGACCCGTCTGCGCGAGAAGCAACGCCAACGCACGCTTGTTATCCGAGTTCCCCGGCTCATCCACCGCGAACTCACGACGCAGCCGCAATACCGCCTGTTTATCGCCGTACTTCCCTTCATAACCCAGATACAACTCACGGAGCCTCGCGTTGGTCGGGTAACGCTTATTGGCAAACTTGAGCATCCCCAGCGCCTCGTCGTGCCGACCCTGCCGATCACGGATCGCCGCCAGGCCTTGGATCGCACGGAGGTTGTCGGGCCTCTGCTTCAACGAACGTTCAAAAGCACTCACCGCCTCGCTGTCGTTGCTGGTCTTGACATAGATTTCGCCCAACAGGCGCCAGCCGTCGGAGTTGATCGGAACCTCTTCGAGTGCAACTCGCAGCGTCTCAATTGTCGCCGCGTAGTCCTGTCTCGCCGACTGGATCTGTGCCAAGTAGAAACGGCCCCCCGCCTCGTCCAGATTCATCTGCGCCGCCCGGTCCGCATAACCCTGCGCCGCGTCCAGGTCGCCCTCAGAAACCGCGAAGTTAAACCGCATATCGATCACCTGGCGATCGTCCGGGTTAATTGCCTCAGCCCGAGAGAGCGCCGCCTTGGCCTCTTCGATTTTATTCGCACGGATGTAGAGCCGAACACTGCTCATCGCGCGTAGGAACGGGTCAGGCTCGTTGGCAACAAAGTCCTCGATCAACGCAACGGGGTCCCCCATCGCGTCCGGGTCCAACTGCTTTTCCATCACTAAAAGCATCTTCTCGTCGCCACCGGCATCACGCGACCGGACGATCAATGCATGCTTCTCATCCAGATCATCAATCGACAGCAACAGAAGCGCCAACACCTGTACATTGGTCGGGTCCGCCTTGAAATACAGGCCCAGCATCTTCGCCGCCTGCGCCTTGCGATCACCCAAGATCATCAGCCTGCCCAGCCCCACCGCCAGGTCCGGGCGGTTGCTCATATCCATCTGCCGGTAGACGTCGATCGCCTGGTCCAGTTCATCCTGCGCCGCGTACAAAGCAGCCTGCTGCATCAGTGCCTGCTCGTGCATCGGGGCGTCAAGCAATACCGCGTCGATGTGATCCTGTGCCGCGTCAAAATCCTGTTGGCGGCTGTAGATCCGCGCAAGCGCCAGACGCACGCCCGGAAAATTCGGACTGACGGCAAGAATCTCCTCGTAACGATCAGCCGCGGCCCCCCAGTCGCCCTGCTGCGCACGGGCACGCGCCGAAAGCACCAGCGCCTGCGCCTTTTCAATGCTGTATGCGCCGTACCCCGCAGCCGCCTTGTCGATGAGGATCAAGCCCTCACGGATCTTCCCCTGCGCCAACGCAAGCCGACCCCCCAGCAGTTGGATCCTCGGCCGCTCGCCCTGACCCGCAGCTACCAACCCGGCGATGACCTTGCCCGCCTCGGCGAACTTCGCATCCCGGCCCTCGTTCGTCTGACTCGTCTCCGCCATCGTAATCAGCAGGTCCGCGTACTCGATCAACGCCGCCTGTTTGAGCCTGTAATTCAGCAACACATCCAGGTATTCCCCCTGCGTACTCAGCCCCTTCACCTTCTGGATGTAAGGCGTCGCCAACTCGAAATCACCCGAATTCTTCAGCTCCAATCCCAACATCAACTGATACATCGCGTCATCAGGATGTGCCTCAATCGCGCGGCGAAGCAACCTGATCGCACGACGCGTGCCGACGTTCTTGCTCGCCAGCGTATCGTCGGGATCGTCCTCCGCCACGACCTCTTTGCGGTAAACGCCCTTCAAGCGAGAGACCACCGTAAGCACCGCGCTGCTGGGGGACGGGTCTTTAAGAAGCTGGGTTTCCAGGTCCTCCAGGATCGGCCTGACCTCCTGGTAAGGATCTTCGCTGTTCGGGTCCACCGTCGCACGATGCACGATCAGCATGTATTCGAGTTTACGCTCCGCGTTACCCGGGTCCGCGTCGAGCATGCTCTTGGAGATCGCGACTGCCTCGTCCTTGAGTGCCTGGACCCGCTGCATATCGCCGCCCGGGCGGTTGATCCGACGCGACTCAAACAACTTCCACAACGCCAGATGGTTCGCCACATCCGTATCTTCCGGGTACGCCTCACGGGCCCACAGAAGATCGTCACGCACCAGAAAAACGTCCTCTTCTGATTTCTCGATGTTCAGCTGCGCGTACCCGTACACACCCCGGTACAGCCTGGCCAATTCGTCTGCCGGGTTATAGTCCAGCCTCTCCAGACTGGCCTGATAGATGTACACCGGTTGAGTACCCTGGATGACACCGACACGGTCAATCGTGTCCTGAATCAGGTCCGCGTATTCACGCAAATACTCTTCCGAATCCGGGTCGATCTGCACCAGGTTCAGCGAATACGCCCGCACAATATTCATAATGTTGCCCGCCTCGACCTGGTCGGCTGCGGGGAGCTGCTTCATCGCATTGATGTACCGTTTGATGATCAGCGGATCACTCTTGCTGTGGCCCACCGCGCGTTTGAGCGTCTCGACCGCACGCTTCACGTCACCTTCGGCCATGTACTGCTCGCCGCGATCAGCCAGCTTCTGCGCGTCACGCCGACTCATGTACGCCGCCGTCACAATGCCCCCAACCAGGACCACCACCACGGCACTTAATATGACGACAAACTTTGTATTTACTCGACCGGCCATTGGATCTTACTCTCCGGTTCCCACGCCGCTTACCGCGACATCGGACACCTCTGCGGGCCATCGGCCCTCGGTGACGTCTACCCAGTCAGGCAGACACGACATAACTTCCGGCATGATCTCCGACAACAGTGACGAGATCCGCTCGGCCGCCTCATCTTTATCCTGCACCTGGACCGTGACCTGGACCTTGCAGTAGTAGCTGTACTTGTCACGGATATCAAAACCCTGGGTACGCACCGCGTTTGGCGACGGCAGGAACTTGCCGTTGGCGACGAAGAAGTACGCGACGTTGACCTGCTGATTGTTGCGTGCCGGGTCTGCAAACGTGAAGTACGTCGCGGGGATATCCGTACCGGGGACACGCGCCTCAACGTCGGGCGCATCACCCTTGACCGGGTGCAGGAAGCCGCCGGGGACCGTTGGGTCTTCGTGGTAGCCCTCGCCCCGGAGTTTCAACGTCGTAGCACCACCGGCGACCTGAACCAGTCCACCGGCCTTGAAGCACTGCTGGGGCACATGCGGCACCGTGTCCGGCGTACCGGTGTAATACGCGATGTGCAATGACGCGAATCGCCCCAGGTTATCCCGTGTCCACGTCGTGTCTTGGTAGGTCCGGTTGACGTACAACGTGGTACCCAGTTCTTCAAGAATATCCTTGCTCAACGGCTTGTCCTGGCTGACAAAGCGCCAGTGACCCGTCGGGTGTTCCATCAGGTCCAATTCCTTGCGCATGGGCACGTCCCGCTTGAACATCACGACCTTGTTCGCCCAGATTGTCGCCTCCTGCCCGGCCATCGCCGTCAACAGGAAACCCACCCCGATCGCCAACGCCACCGCACGCTTTCGGCCCGTGCTGACACTTGAATCGTGAGGGATCAGCCTCGGCCAGACGCGCTTGGAACCAAACCACATCAGAACCAACACCACACCCAGGCCGACTCCTGCCGACACCTGTGTGGCTAACTCGCCCAACCCGACCCGTTCAGCCATCAGGTCCGGACGCCTCACCGCAATCAACAGCACATACGCAATGCACGCCATCGCTGTGAGTCCGAAACCAAACAACATCCCCTTGATAATCGTAGGCTGGTCGGCGTCCGTCGGCTCAAACGCCGCCAACGCCCCGTCCTGCTCATGCACAGCCGACTCCCCAGAACCACGCTGCGACTCGTCCGCGATAATCAACTTATCCAGCACCCAGCCCAGCAGCAGGAACATGCCCGCTGCGGGGATCAGCATCAGCATCCCGACAAATATATGGAAGTCGCCCTTGGCGTATTCCGGTGCATAAACGTGTAAAAAGCCCAGCGTCGTCACACGCCCGACATTCACCGACACCGCGATCGGCAGCGTCATCGCCACCATTATCGCCCGCTGCCACCAGGCCCGCGGCGCCAGAAACGCCATCGCCACACCCAGCGCCAGGAACGCCATCAGCATCCGCAGACCCGAGCAGGCCTCAGCCACATTCATCGGCGGGCTTAGCCTCACGCCGTGGTGAAAGATTTCGATCGTGTTGCCACGGACGCTCGCCTCGATATCCAATGCCAAACCGATGATGTTCAGCAACGCTGTCGAACTCACCGACGCGATTGTCTGCAGTTTCAACGCGATCATCTCCCAGAGCTTCTGCGAGACCTTCACGCCAAAGCCCAGGTACCAGATCGGGAACCACAACACCGTCATCATCCTAGGCCCAAGAATAAACAGGACCAGCCCGAACAGGGCGATGATCATGCTGTACCCCTGGAACATGTCGTTACGACCGGGGTGGATCCAGAACGCATACGACACCATGCCCACCAACATGATCGGCAGGCCCCACCAACAAACGCTGCTGGTCAGCTGCATCAGCCGGCCACGGTTCTGGAACAGGTAATACACAGCGATCACAGGCACCAATAGCGCGTGCGACCAGTCGTTGTCGTCTAAAGAGATCAGCAGGGAGCGATATAAAAAATTGCGGTGAAGCGCCCCAAAAAGAAGCGTGAGCAACCCGATCCAGACCCACCCTTGAGGTGTGATCAACGGCCTGGACTCATCGGCGGTCGTCAGATTCGTCACCGCGGTACTGGTCATGCCCTCAAATCACCTAATCAAACACTCGTCGTTTCTCACCCACCACACAGGCCCGATCGGTGCCCAATGGGTCCAAACCCAACGGGCCGTTCTGGCTTCCGTGATGGTTATACGCTTGCCATGGAGCTACGGTTCTACCCTTTAACCGCCTCCCGGCCCGGCCCACGGGGTATCCCCGGAAAATCCGGGGTGGGGTATCCGGGGGGGGGGGCCGGGGAAATCCACGCAGGGGATATCCGGGGGCACCGACAGCAACATCCTGGCTCGGACCCGCGCCTCATAACGGCAGGCGGAGCCTGACCGGCCTTCCCGGCCGACACATCCATGTGGTTTCTTTCACCCGGCTAAAGCTTGCCACGCCCTTGATAGACGCGGCCCTGATCGTCCCACCGATCTGCCGAATACTGGTTGTTTGGGCCGGTCTTCCCCCGACCCGTGTTAGGTTAAGTCGCTTAGGGTCTAATCAGATTGCCCGGACCAAAGAGGTCCTGATCAAAGTTGCGGTCTAACACAAACCCAAACCCGTACGTCGCACGCAGGCCGTTGCGGAAAATCGCAAGCGGTGTCGCCGCCATGTTGGTTCCGATGTTGATGACGTCATTGGCTTTAAGGAACAGGTCCGGCTCCGTGCCGTTGAAGATCGCCCGCAGGTTGATGCGGACCGTCGCTTCCTGGTCATTACCGATCCGGCGGATCAGGTCGACCCGCTCGGGGATACCGATCGCCGACAGCCCGCCGCCGGAGACAATCAGTTGCTTAAGCGTCAGGTCCTTCTCGCCGGGGATGTTGTACGCACCTGGCCGGTTGATCGCACCACCAAGATAGACGAAGCCGCCCTGCTGGCCGGGCACCTTGATGATGTCGCCGGGGCGGATCACCACGTTGTACCGCATGTCGCCAGCGTTCAGCCGATCGTAAGGAACCTCGATGACGCGCTGAGTCACGACCTCACCGAGCTTCCTCTCGTTTTCACTCATACCTAAGGTCGAGCCGCCCGCTTTTTCTGAGCCGACACGGACCCATTCGCCGCCGACGTTGACCCACTGGCCCTGATTCGAGCCGCTGTCAAGACTTGATTCCAAGCCCGCCGGAGCCGCCGGAGCCTGGCCCCTGGGTGTGACCACCGGGCCGGTACCCGATCCGCCATCAATCCCTTCAAGCAGTTCATCGATCAGCTTCGACGGGTCATCCGGAGCCGGGGGGGCGATCTCAACAGGCTCATCACCTTCATCGCCCACACCTTGGGGAATCATACCCGCCGCACCTGCAGACAACGGCGTCTGGCGGATCACCAGCAAACGCTGCGTCCTGTCAGGAATGCCGTTCGCCATCGCAAGGGCGTCGATCAACTTGAAGTTTGGACGGGGGATCGTAAACAGCCCCGAACGTGTCCCGCCTGTCAAAGGCGAAGCCATCACCGTGAACGTGTTCTGCGTCGAGTTCTGCAGGATCACACTCACGGTCGCGTTGCGGATAATGTCACGCCGCTCAAGCAGGGCCGCGATGTGGTCTTCCAACTGCGAAGCCGTCTTGCCCGCAGCCTTCACCGGACCCACAAACGGCAAACGCACCAGCCCGGTCGCATCGACCTGGCGCTGATACGCGGCCTCCTGCCCAGGATCCACCAGCTCGAAGATAATCACCGCGATCGTATCGCTCGGGGAGATCGTGTATTCATTAAAGTCAGGCAGCAGGTCGCCAGGCGTGACCTCGCTAAGCTCCACCGGCAAAATATCCCGGCTCTCAATCACGTCGATCCGATCCAGAATCGGCATCGTGATCGGCGTGTGTTCCCAACGCCCAACCACCGACGGGTCCATCCACGAGTCCGACTCGCAGCCGATCGGCCCAGCGAATAACGCCGCACCCATCAGACCAACCACTCCGATCCTGCCTTGCCACCTTGAGTTCTTATTCTGCGTCACCACGCGCTCCTGCCACTGGGTCAATTAGGAGGTCCAACAGTCTGTCTTACCAGCCCACCTCTTGATTCGTGGGCCTTTCAACGGGGTCTATAAGCCCCCTATCTTAAAGCAATTCTTTCCACAACGCATCCTCCGCCATCGGATCCAGCCAACCCGCCAACCCCCGGGACTTCGGCCCCGGCTGGCCCGCAGTTCGGCCCGACTCGCTCAGCCAAGCCCGCAAGTCTTCACCAAGCATCGGCCTATCGCAAGCCGGACCTGACCACACCCACCCCACAACCCTAAAATCACCCGTTATAACCCGCTTACACCCCACACTTGCCCTGCCTTTGCCCTTAAACCACAATGCACCTGTCCGGTAACACCCCCGATAGCTCCCCCGGTCTCACCCCCGGTTACACCCACCCCGGTAGCCCCCGAAGAAATACACCATGCCCGACCATCCAAAAATCACCCTCATCGGCGACGGGTCCATGGCCACCGTCCTCGCCCTGCTCCTGGAATCCAAAGGCCTACACGTCACGCTCTGGGGCGCCTTCCCCGAACACCTCGCCGAGCTTATCCAAACCCGCGAAAACCGCCGATATCTCCCAGGCTACCGCCTGCCGGACCGCATAAAAATCACCCCTAACGATCAAAACGCACTCGCCGACGCCGACATCATCGTCAACGCCGTACCCACCCAGTTCATCCGCCCCGTCTGGCAACGCCTCTCGCCTCACGTCCCCAAAGATGTCCCCATCGCCTCGGTCGCCAAAGGCATCGAAACAGACACCACCCTCCGCCCCACCCAGATCATCGCCGACGTACTCCAAGCCGCCGGCCCAGGCTCCGCTGACGACCCCGACAAGCCCGCGCGACCCCTGGCCACCATCTCCGGCCCATCCGTCGCCGACGAACTCGCCCGCTGCCTCCCCGCCACCGTCTGCGCCGCCAGCGACGATGAAGACTTCGCCAAACTCCTGCAACAAACCTTCACCACCCACTGGTTCCGCGTCTACACCAACAAAGACCTCCTGGGCACCGAACTCGCCGGCGCTACCAAAAACGTCATCGCACTCGCCGCCGGCATCCTCGACGGACTGCAAGCCGGCAACAACGCCAAAAGCGCCCTGCTCTCACGAGGACTCGCCGAAATAACTCGACTCGGCACCGCGATGGGCGCATCGCCCGAAACGTTCTTCGGCGTAGCCGGCGTCGGCGACCTCGCCACCACATGCTTCAGCCCCACAGGCCGGAACCGAACCTGCGGCGAACAACTCGGCAGAGGCAAAAAACTACAGGACGTACTCGATCAAATGCCCGGCGTCGTCGAAGGCGTTCCCACCACCAAAGCCGTCGTTGCACTACTCAAAAAATACCGCGTCGAAATGCCCATCACCCAGACCGTCCACAAAGTCCTCTTCGAGGGTCTCGACCCCCTGGAAGGCATCAGCCAACTTATGAGCCGGCAGCTCAAACCCGAAAATATCGGGTAAATCGCTCCCTACATAACCGCCGCGGGGCGCTTGAAATTCCTGACCGACGCGGCAGGCTCGCAATAGCCGTGGGCGGAAGCCCACGGTTAAGCTACGGCGTCTGTGATAGCTACGAATTTAACGCTAAGGCTACGACTGTGTGAAGTACGCTCTAATGCAAGCAGCAATCGATACGCTAAAAGAGTCCTTTCAACTCCCCTACCGCTCCTTACCTTGGCCGGGGTGGCCACCGCCTCCCTGATTTTCAGCTTCCCGTAACTCGTCGGCGACCGCCCGCACGTCTTCCGGCAAACGCTCCGGGTTTGCTTCCATGCCGCTGCCGCGTCCAGACAGCACCCACGTTTCTTTGCGGTCTTCAAACACCGTAAAAAGAAACGTGAAGCCCTTGACCGTGAGGTGTCGCACCTCGTAATCCTTGTACTCGTTCTCCAGAGCCAAGCCGTAGCGGCTTGGCATTTCGTCAAGTGTGGTGGTCGCTTCGTACGCCTCGGCAAGCCACGCTTCGGCGTTTTGCGGCTGTTGCTTATCAACGGCGATATAGGCGTATTGATTGAAGATGTCGTCTTCGACATCGGGTGTCAGGTGTACGGCGTATTTCACAGCTTTAATTCAGTTTTGATTCGCTCGCGGATATCTTCAAAGGCTTGCTTCACCGGCTTGCCTCGCCCCGCTAGCGCATCCGCATAGCCTTCATCAAGTTTTTCCAGATGTTCGATCCACGCGATTTTCTTCTGCATGTAATCGAACGTAGCCGGGGCCATGACCACCGCACGGGCCTGGCCGTTGACGGTCAGCACCTCCACCCCGCCGTTTTCTGCCAAACGGTCCAGGTGGGCCGCCGAATGGTTCCTGAAATCCGTCAGCGAATGAATGTCTTCGGTTCGTATCATGTTATACTCCATACCTAATTAATACCTCATTAAGTATCGCATATCATAGGCCCCAAGTCCAGAAAATAAGCCACCATAGGCCTTAATCGTGGAAACCTCTTTTCCTACAGCCCCAAAACAGGTTGCCTCCCCACCATCAACCCCCCGGTACCCCCGGTGCCCCCGGTGCCCCCCCCGCTGGCAATCCCCAGCACGAATTAATATCTTCATACTATTATGGCTTTATTAAAAAAGCCATAATAATCTGTTCATCATTTATGTGCCCGCGATGCAGCCAGATCCACCCTCTTGGGGCAACCAATGCACCGATATTTTTTGTTAAGAAGGCTTGCGGATCGCCCAGCACACAACCCTTAAGCCGACCCCGGCAATACCCGATCTACCCTCTTATATAGATAGGCGCAATAGATAGGTGCCTCTCTGGTCTTCTTGCACCAAGGCGTTTCCCCGTGGAAGCGATGACAAGTGAGCCAAGCGTGCCATACCCCGCCTCAAATCCTGACTCCTCAAACGAGCGCCAAGACGACACCGTCCGCCTCTGGCTCAGCCAGCAGCAATGGATGTCCGTCCTACAGAATACCGAGCGGCGGGCACGCCAGATCGACTTCCCACAGGCTGACAATCAACGCCAAAGCCCCAGACTTCCCGCGCCATCCGATACCAACTGCATCATCCGGCTCGGCCAAAACGTAGAACACACCGGCACGTTTCTGGTCAAGCTCCGCGATGTCTCCGCTACCGGGCTGGGTTTCTATAGCGCCCAACCCTTCCCCCCCAAATCACGCTGCACCGTCGCTCTTCAGGACGCACAGGGCCACGGCCTGGTCTGCGCCGCAAGCGTCGTCTGGTGCAAATCTATCGACGATCAACTCAACGATGTCGGCATACAGTTCGACCAACCCATCAGCGCACACTGGCTGACCGTCGAACCACTGGACCGCATCCCCATCTGACCGAATACACGATGACCAAGCCTCAAAAAAAAGCCGCAACCGGTGCCCTCAATACCTTGCGCCACAGCCTCAGCATCGAGGAATGGTCACAGGCACTGCAGACGGTTAAAACCCAACACGGTCAGGCAAACTCAGGCCACAACACCAACGATGAACACGACCAGCGTGCCACCGGCCAACCGCGCCACCCTGCCGTCCGCCGATGCCTGCTGCGTGTCGATCGTGGCGAATCGGCCCCCGGCATCTACATCGTCCGCTCGCGTGACATCTCCGACGGCGGGATACGCATCATCCACGGCGGGACCCTCAAGCCTGACACCATCTGCTGCGTCATCATCGAATCCACCACCGGGCAATCCATCGCCGTCGGCGGAACCATCGCCTGGTGCAACCCCGTCAAAGGCATGGACACACCCGCCTACGAACTGGGCATACGCTTCTACGAAACCATCGACGCATCACCCTTTGCTGAACAACCTGATTCAGCCCAAGACGCACAAGACGCCGCCTGACCCGCAACCACAACCCTATCACCCCTCGCACTCCCATCGCTCATTTTCAATAGCCGCCAGCTAGAATTGGCCGATCTGCCCTCCGTCAAAACCACGACTGCAAGAACCCGTCTAAATATATCTCACTGCGACGCGACTCAATGCCGAGCCTGAGCGTGGCAAAGGCTCGGATATCCCCACACGATCCGTCTGATCATCAGGCACCGCGTCCCAACTTTATTGGACACAACAACGGCTACCGCATGCCGGTTGTAACGATTACACCAACTGGGTTACGCCGGTCGTCATCACCGCACCTGCCCCACCGCCGCTGGCTTATCCCACAACCCTTACGCGACGATAGATATTTCGACACCCATCGTCCGGCCGGACGGTGAGCCAGGGCCTGTGACGGCCCGCCCGACCGGCCCGGAGGAGGTTTTTGCCGTGAGGAACCGATGGAACTGAATACGATATTAAAAACTGCGGTGGACATGGACTGTTCGGACATCCATCTGATCGCTGGCCACACGCCAATGGTCCGCCAGCACACGGTGATGACCCCGCTTGACTACCCCGTCCTGACTGCCGAGGGCACGATGCGTATGCTCAAGCAGATGGCTGGGGTAGAGCAGATGAAAGTCTTCGAGAAGATCAAGGACGCTGACTTCTCTTACGAAGTACCCGGCGTCGGGCGTTTCCGTGTCAATGCACACCTCCAGCGTTCCATGGTTGGGATCGCCTTGCGTGCGATCAAGACCGAGATCCCCCCGCTTAAAGACCTCACACTTCCCGAGGTTATCAGCCGGCTGACCTACCTCCCCCGCGGGCTGGTACTGGTCACAGGCGACACCGGCTCGGGTAAATCGACCACGCTCGCAGCCATGATCGAGTCGATGAACAAACGCTACCACAAGCACATCATCACCCTCGAAGACCCCGTGGAATACGCGCTGGTCAGTGCCAAGTGCGTGATCGAGCAGCGCGAACTCGGGGCCGACACCCCCAGCTTCGCCTCGGGGCTTCGTCACGTCCTGCGTCAGGACCCCGACATCATCCTGGTCGGCGAAATGCGTGACCTGGAAACCACCGCCGCCGCCATCACCGCAGCGGAAACGGGCCACCTGGTTTTCTCCACGCTGCACACCGTCAACGCCTCGCAAACCATCGAGCGGATCATCGACATGTACCCAGCAGACCAGCAGAACCAGATCCGTTCCATGCTGGCGAACACCCTGCAGGCTGTGATCTCACAGACCTTGTTCAAGCGCATCGACAAGAAGGGCATGGTCCCCGCCGTCGAGATCATGCTCTGCACCCCAGCGGTGCGGAACCTCATCCGTGAGAACCGTGCATTCGAGATTCCCAACGTCATCGAAACCAATCGCGCACTGGGCATGAACAGCCTGGACAACTCGATCGCAGAACTCTTCTTCAACGGCATGATCAGCCGTGAAGACGCGATCGCACAGGCCGCCTACCCAGAAAAACTGGAACGCGCACTGGTCGCCTAACGAGCCGACGCCGTAAGGCGTCGATCGCAGACAAGCCGAGTCCCACTATCTAAGTGTTAAGTAACCAAAGGCTTCACCAACCATGCCGACATATCGCTACCAGATGAAAACCAGCGGCGGGCAAACCTCCGTCGGCATCCTTAGCGCCGATAGCGCGCTGGCGGCGGCACAGCAACTTCGCTCCCAGGGCAACACCGTCCTGCAGTTGACTCCCATCAACTCAAACTCGTCCAAAACTCTCGGCCAACGCCTACAGGCCATGAACTACACCTCGGGGCCTAGCCAACGAGACGTCCTGAACTTCACCACACAACTCGCCGTCATGGTCCGCGCAGGCATCTCGCTCCGCGCCGCGATCGAAGGCATCGCAGAGCAGGCGGAAAATCAGAAGTTCAAGCAGATACTCATGGAGATCAAGCAGGATGTTGAGTCCGGCAAACAGTTCTCCGAAGCCCTGCAAAAACACCCCAAGCTCTTCGGCCCGCTGTATGTGAACATGGTCCGCGCCTCGGAAATGTCCGGCAGCTTCAGCCAGATGCTCGAGCGCATCGCCGAATCTCTCGCACAACAGATCGAGACACGCGCCATGGTGATCGGTGCGATGATCTACCCCGCTGTCATCGGTGGGCTTGCCGTCACCGTCACCATCTTCCTGCTGACGTTCGTGCTGCCCAAGTTCGCCGCCGTCTTCGAGGGCAAGGAAGCCGCCATGCCCTGGCCTACCATCTTCCTCATGGACCTCTCCGCGTTCATGGTCAACTGGTGGTGGGCCGTGATCCTCGCCCTCTTCGGGGGGATCGCGGGACTCTTTTTCTTCGTCAAGACAGAGGCGGGCGGCTGGTGGTTCGACGCCGTCAAACTACGCTTCCCCATCTTCCAGAAAATGTTCCGCGCCCTGTACATCAGCCGAAGCCTGCACACCATGGGCGAGCTGGTCAACGCCGGCGTACCCATGCTCGACACGCTCGCCATCACCGGCGACATCTCCGGCAACCGCCTCTACCGCAGGCTCTGGCGCAACGTCTACACCTCGGTCAAGCAGGGCAAGAAAATCGCCATGCCCCTGGGCAAGAGCAACCTCCTGCCCAAGGCCGTCGTCCAGATGATCTCCGCAGGCGAAGAGTCCGGCAAGCTCGGGGAAGTCCTCGATCAGGTCTCAGGCTACTACGCCAAACAGCTCCGTGAAGTCATCAAACTCGTCACCAGCATGATCGAACCGGTCATGATTATCATCATGGGTTCGGTCGTCGGCTTCATCGCCATGGCCATCATCCTCCCGATCTTCAAGCTCTCCACGCTGGTCAAATAAAACAATGGGGGATGTGGGATTGCGGATGGAGGATGGATCAGAACGATTATTCCCGTCGTAAGGGCAGGCAAGTGTCCGGTAAGTATGAAGGCCCCTACCGCAACCTCGGAATGAATCGTAGGGTTGACTGTGATGTTGAAATTATGTGTACAGGCACGCCCATGAACCATCCCCAATCCCCCACCCCCAATCCCCCGTCACGCCGGCCACGCCGACGCGACGCCGGCTTCACTCTCATCGAAGCCGCGCTCACCACCGTCATCGTCGGCACAGGCGTTCTCTCTATCGTCGCCGCACAACAGGCCTACCACCAGAAAAACGACTGGGCACAACGCACCGGCACAGCCATGCTCCTGGCCAACGAACTCCGCGAGCTGACCATGCCTCTGCCTGTCTTCGATCCGATCACAGGAAAGACATTCATCGGCCCCGAACCCGGCGAAGCCACCGTCGCCGACTACGACGACCTGGACGACTTCGCGGGCGTACCCATGGCCGGAATCTACCCCGGCATGACATTCGACCCACCGATCGACGCCCTAAGACGCACGATCGCTGACATGCCCGGCTGGTCACAACACGTCACCGTCGATAGCGTCCTGGTTGACAACATCGCCGCGTCGTTCGTGCAACCCCTGGGCACCACACCCATGCTCAGGCTCACCGTCGATGTCCTGTACCAAGGCCCAAACGACCCCAACGCACAGGTCATCACCCAACTAACCTGGGTCGTCGGACAATAAAAAAACAACGCCGTCCCTGACGGTGCAGCGAAGGGGCGGGTATCCCCCCAACCAACAATAACCAACACACATACGTTCCCAATAACACACAACCGCTTACTCAACCCAAACACACCCACACACGACAGCAAGGCCGAGGCTCTGGAGTTTTGATGATGGCCCGATACAAAACATTCCCCACACACACGAACAACCGCGACCGCGGTGCCGCCGCCGTCCTCGCGATGATGTTCCTGGTCATCTTCTCCTCACTCGCCGCAGCCATGGCCATCGTCTCGCAGGGCAACCTCACCACCGCCGACTCCTCACTGAAGATCAACCGATCACTCGCCGCCGCCGAAACAGGCATGCGCTTCATGATCTACCGCCTTAACCAGGTCACCCAGGGCGACGCCACCGCAGGCACCGCGGGCATCAAGATCCGTGAAGGCGAAATCGACGCCGCACTCGCCGACACCCTCTGGATCGACACACGCACACAGCTCTTAAACCTACTTGCCAACGACTTCCAATACCAGCAGGGCAACACGCCCTACGTCGATAGCGGCGATCTGATCGTCCCCGAAATACCCGTCGGCCCAGGCCAACCCCAGTTCAGCGCCACCTTCAAGCCACACCCACTGGCCAACGAAGACTACGACGACGCCATCTACCAACGCCCCCCCTACAGCAACATGGACCCACCCGTCACTAACGCCGACCCCTTAGGCCCGGACTGGATCCGCGTCACCGTCATCGCAGGCGACGGCCCCGTCGGCTCACGCATCTTCCGCTCCGTCACCATCGACTTCCAGATCGAAAAGAAAATCCGTTTCGCTCTGCTCTCAAAAAGCCGCATCATGATCGGCCGCAACGTCATGATCGAAGGCCCCATCGGCTCGGCCTTCCTGGAAACCAACCTCGCCAACGGCCACCCCATCCAGATGGAAGGCGACTTCCGCGGACTCGACCCCGCTCTCGACACAGAACTCGACCTCTTCCGCAACACACTCGTCTCCAACGACGCCGACGGCGACAACCGCATCAATCTCGCCAACGCCTCCGAGACCGCACTCATCGTCGATCCCGCACAATACGACTACAACCAGGACGGCTACATCGACGGCTACGACTTCTTCATGGCTAACTTCGACTCCAACGCAGACCTCAAGATCAGCGTCGTTGAACTCGATCCAACCTCCACCGACGTCAACCGCCAACAGCTCATGAAGCTCATCGACACCTTCGGCAACCCCAACCGCCAGGGATACAACGACGGCTTCATCGACGAATACGACCGCTACGCAAAAATCCGTGGCGAGGTCTACATCACCGCTGACAAACAAGGCTGGGAAGACGGCGCTGCAGACCCCGACGGCCCGGGCGGTGCCGACGGTGCTTACCAAGACTACTTCCAAGGCGCTATCGTCCCAGGCTTCGGCGAAACAGCTCTCACCTTCGACGCAGACACCGACGCCGTTCACGAATTCAGCCCCTCTGACTTCAACGTCGCCTCCTTCAGGGCTATGGCTTCCAACGACTTCGCCTCACAGGCCGGCACCCCCACAGGCACCGTCACCGAGCAGGTACCCTTCGGCGCCGCTCACCCCTACGAATACTACGACCGGGACGTCTATGAAAATATCACATTCGACAACGTCCTGATACCCAAAGGCACCAACGCGCTGTTCCGCAACTGCACCTTCGTCGGCGTCACATACGTCGATACCGACACCGACAACATCGACTCCAACTTCAACTACGCCGGCATGCAGGAAGCCGACGGCACGCTCAAACACCCCGGCCGAACCGCCTTCGTCCAAGGCGTCGAGATCGCAGACACCAAGACCGTCGCCAATAACATCCGCTTCGACGACTGCACCTTCAACGGCTCGATCGTCACGCAATCCCCCAACGAATACCCGCACGTCCGAAACAAACTCACATTCACCGGCACAACACGCTTCATCCTTGAAAGCCCCCTTAGTTCCGCCGAGATCAAACTCTTCAGACGCTCCACACTCCTGGCCCCGCACTTCTCCGTCGAGATGGGCACCTTCATCGCTCCCGAAGACTCACAGGAAACCGTCGAACTCTCTGGCACCATCGTCACCGGACTCCTGGATATGCGCGGGCAGGTCAAGATTGTCGGCACACTCCTGACCACCTTCAACCCCGTCAGCAACACCGGACCCGTACTCGGCGATACCAGCCCACAGTTCAACACCACACTCGGATACTTCTCCTCAGCCGACGGCGACCTCGAATCCGAATTACCCGCCAACGGCCTGGGCGTCATTCAAATCCGATACGACCCCTCACTACCCCTGCCCGACGGCATCCTGGGCAACATCGACATCACTCCCTCACTCGCTACCTACCGCGAAGGCGGACTGTAATAAATTTAGGATTTATGATTGATGATGTAAGAACAGAATCAGGACCACGGCTACATCACACAAAGACCGCCATCATGAACACAAATCATAAATCAAACATCATCAATCATAAATCTCGAGGCCTCTCCCTGGTCGAGCTGCTCGTCTCCCTGGCTATCACAGCCATGCTCCTCACCGCCACCATGGTCGCCATCGACGCCAGCTTCCAGGCCTACGCCGCAGCAGCAGAGTCCGCCAGCACACAGACCGCCACACGCATGGTCGTCAACCGCCTGCTCACGCTCATACGCACCAGTACCGCGCACGGCCCACTCCTGGACGACCCCACCGATACCCCACCCGTCGTCCTCCTCGCCGACGGCCAAACACTCGAGAGCTACTACATCACCCTCCTGAATCCGCAGGGCGACCTCATACGCATCGAATACCGCGACGCCACACACGCCACCACACCCAACCAACTCTGGCTCATCATCGACCCCGTTGGCGGCGGCCCACAACAGTCGCAACCCATCATGGGCGGCATCACCGACGCCAAGTTCTTCATACACCGCCGATTCGATTCCGAAGGCGTACTCGTCCTGGAACGTGGCTCCATCGACATGACCGTCGAAGCCGACGACGCCGCCTCACTCGCACTGGAAGGCGCGAACCTCCCTCCCATCCGCGTCATCGCCTCCACCATGCCACGCAAGCTCAACTAAAACTAGCGACCCAGTACACAACACAATACCCCCTCAAAGCCCACGCTCGTCGAGCGTGGGCCTGTCATATCTATACCTCACACGCTGCCCAATCTATCTCCTTCCACCACCGTCCATCTGCGCATCCTGGGCAATCTGTACCGTGTCGATAACTCAAAAAAAACCGCTATCGGACCTTGCCCCCACGCCCGTGAATCATACTGTTAACTCGGAATTAATCGTGTTAGAGGGGTGGTCCCGCCCAGCAAAGAGCATGTTCTTTAAGAACAAGACCAAGGTCAACCAACCTCAATAAACTGGGCTAAGCAATAAAGGAAATCGTGATGAAAAAGATGTACCTGACAACCGCAATCGTCGCCGTAGGCATCGCAGCCGCGCCCACACATGCCGAGAGCATCGAACTCACCGGCGTGATCCGTGACTTCCAAACCAGCCACCCCGACTTCGAGTCCTACCCAGGCACCTACAACAAGGTCATGGACGATCTCGGCGCCGACGGCCAACCCCAGCTCGACATGAGCTACTACAACAACAAGCTCGGCACCTCCGGCCAATCCGTACATTCGCCGGAATCATTCGCCCAGTGGTACCAGGACCTCCCCGACGTCAACATCAGCATCCCCTTCACCATCACACTCGAGAACGGACAGCAAGGCCCCGGCGGCATCTACTCCTTCGCTCGCGAAAAACAGATGCCCGCGCCATACAACTACTTCTTCCCCATCGATCAGATGGGCTTCGGCCTAACCCCCGACACCGCGCAATGGCCCCTGCGCTGGGCCTCCGGCAACGTGCATAACTACCACTTCACCTACGAACTACGCACCAGCTTCACCTACACCGACCCCGCCGAACGTGAAGATGCCATGATCTTCTCATTCACCGGCGACGACGACGTATGGGTCTTCATCAACGGCAAACTCGCCGTCGACCTCGGCGGTGTACACAGCCAAAAGCAGGCTTCCATCAACCTCGACTCAGCCGCACAAGACCTCGGCTTGGAACCCGGCGGAACCTACACACTCGACCTCTTCTTCGCCGAACGTCACACCAGCGAATCTAACTTCCGCATCGAAACCACACTCCAGCTCGAAGAAGTAGCCCCCACCACCATCAGCCCGCTGTACGACTGATACACCCCCAGGGGAACCGAATACCTCCCCCTTTGGTTAAGACCCGTGGGCCAAGTGCCCGCGGGTTTTTTATGCGCACCACAAACACCTAAAAACAACCTCTCCCGTTTAGCCCGGTCGCCCGCGACCGGCTCCCCACCTCCAGTCCCCCCCCCAATCGCACCCACCCCCCAACGCCGTCCCTAAGCGCAGCGAAGGGGCGGGTAAAATCCGTGCATTGAATATCAAATATCCCCACGAAGCACAGCATCCTGTCACATCCACCCCCCTCTAATTTCCTGCTTTCCTGATTTCCTGCTTTTCCCGTTTTCCGCCCCACCAACCCCGTTTTATTGGCCCCACCCACAATCAAATCGTACACTTCAACAGCCGGGTGATCCCAAAACAAAGACTCCCCCCAACGTTTGCCCCAAGGCAACCGATACGACTCGCGGCGCCGCGTGCCGCTCCGGGCGCGGCGCCGTTTATCAAACATAAAACCACCCAAAAATTCCCCACACACCCTCCCCCCAACGCCGCCCCTGAGCGCAGCGAAGAGGCGGCTCTCCCCCCCCCACTCCCACATCATCAATCATCAACCGAAGGTCCGCGAAGCGAAATCCCACATCATCAATCTCCCTTACTCCCCCACTTACCCCCGCTTAATAATCAACGTATCATTCTGCCCGCCAAACCCAAAGCTGTTCGATAAACAAACATCAACCTTCGCATCCCGCGACGCATTCGCCACATAATCCAGGTCACACTCGGGGTCCGGGTTATTCAGGTTATGCGTCGGCGGAAGCTTCTGGTCTCGGATCGCCAACACACACACAATCGCCTCCACCGAACCCGCCGCCGCGATCAGATGCCCCAGCATGCTCTTGATCGAACTCATCGGGATCGACTTCGCACGATCGCCAAACACCACCTTCACCGCCCGCGTCTCGATCGAGTCGTTCTCCTTGGTCCCCGTCCCGTGTGCTGAGATGTAATCAATATCATCAAGACCAAGCCCCGCATCTTCCAGTGCCAGGTTCATGCTCTTGGCCGCACCTCGACCCTCTGGATGGATGTCCGTGATCCGGTACGCATCCGCTGTCGATCCGTAACCCGCGATCTCCGCCAACACCGTCGCACCGCGTGCCTGCGCGTGCTCAAGCGTCTCGATTATCAGCATCCCCGCGCCCTCGCCCATCACAAACCCATCGCGATCCACACTAAATGGCCGAGAAGCCCCCTGCGGATCATCATTACGATTGCTCAACGCCGTCAGCCGATTAAACCCCGTCACACCCAGCGGATGAATCATCGTGTGCGCGCCGCCGGTAATCATCACGTCCGCATCACCCCGCCGCAAAATCTCCGTCGCCTCACCGATCGCCTGCGTCGAAGCGGCACAAGCAGTCAGGCAGTTATACGCCGGCCCCTGCGCATCAAACTCCATCGCCAGATGCGTCAAAGGCATGTTCGGCTCCTGCTCGATCTCACGCGTGGCCGTCATCTTCTGCGTCGCCGTCGCCGCCCACTTCGCACCATCAATCGCCTTCTTCTCTTCATCCCACCCAGCCAGGTTCGACGCAAAATAATTCTCAAAGTCCAGCGACCCCTCACCCGAACCCAGATAAATCCCCAACCGCGCCCGGTCCAGCCCCTCCAACTTATCAAGCCCCGCCATCTCCCATGCCTGCGCCGCAGCACCCAGCGCAAAACTCGTGTTCAGCCCCACCCCCTCGTGCAACTCCGGAAACTTTACAAACTTCCGGTAGTCATAATCCTTCACCTGCGCCGCAAACGTCGTCGGAAACGTAGACGCATCAAAATGATCAATCGTCCCGATCCCAGAAGCGCAGCTAAGCAGCCCCGCCCAGACCGTTTCAACATCGTGACCCAAAGGCGTCACCATACCCATACCTGTAATAACAATGCGTGGCGTTGCCATAATTCAAAACCTTTATAAACCAGATCAGAAATCACGGAGGGCGCGGAGACACGGAGACACGGAGAAAGCAGACAAACAGGGGTGAACGCAGATAAACGCGGATAAAACCCAAGACACATCACTTATTTATTTCTCTTATCACCGTTCATCAGCGTTCATCACTGTTCCATTTTCTTAATGTCTCGTCTCTTCTCCGCGTCTCCGTGTCTCCGCGCCCTCCGTGATATCCTTAATTAAGCAAAAAATTAACACAGATAAACGCAGACAAAAACCAAACACACATCACTTCATGTATTTCTTCTCTTATCACCGTTCATCAGCGTTCATCCCTATTTCAATTCTCTTCATCTCTTCTCCGCGCCTCCGTGTCTCCGCGCCCTCCGTGTTTATTCCTACTATCACCCTCAACGATCCATAGCTTTAAGAACCATCGCCGTATGCTGCCCACCAAAACCCATATTAAATACCAACGCATACCCAAGCTCAGCATCCCCCGACGCAGCACTCCCCCCCAGCCCATCAATCGGCGTATCCCGATTAATCACCGCCGGCACCTTCTGCTCACGCAACGCCTTCGCAGCCACCGCCACATCAAGCCCGCCGCCGCCCGCGCCGCAGTTCCCCACCATCGCACGCAACGACAACACCGGCACCTCTGCCAGCCGATCACCCAACACCGCCTTCAACCCGTTCACCTCCGCCTGATCCCAACTCGCCACACCGCAACCAAACCCAACCACCAAATCAATCTGATCCGCACCGATCCCCGCCTCTCTTAACGCCGCACCCACCGACGACACCACCGCCTTGCCCCCCGCGTCCGGCTCCCTGTTCTTCGCCTCACGATTCACGCTCTGCGATGCGCCGAAACCCACCACCTGCGCGTAGGCATTTTCGCCGCCACGCTGCTGATAAGTCTCCAACGCCTCAAGCATCACGATCCCCCCGCCGTCCCCCGCCACAGTCCCCGCTGCGCTCTGGTCGTAAGGACGCACCGCGTGCTGCGGATCGTCATTACTCTTTTCATTCAGCCGACCGGTCAACTGCTGCCGGTAGTACACCATCGGGTTCATCTTCGTCTCCGCCCCGCCACAGAAACACAAGTCCGCCTTCCCCCGCTGAATCACACGCAACGACTCACCGATCGACAGCATCGCCGACGCCTCCCCGCATGTGATCGTATTCGATGGCCCCTGATTGTCGTGAATAATCGTCACGTGGCACGCCAGCATGTTCGGCAGATACTTCAACAGCCACAACGGCGTGAGGTGCTGCATCCCCTCGCTGCCCCACTTGTGAATATCAAAATCCCCGTTGTCATCCCGGGACTCGATCAACGCACCGGTCAACTCATCCAGGTCCGCCGCGATCAGCCCCGCACCAATATGGCACCCCACCCGCACCGGGTCATACGTCGGCTTAAACGCCCCGTTCTTCCCACCATCCGGGTCCGTCCCCTTGGTCAACAGCCCCGCATCACGCGCCGCATAATCCGCCGCCACCACAGCCAACTGAATGTCCCGAGCCATCACCTTCGTCGCCTTGCGATGACTCTTAGGCACGAACTTGCCGATCTTAAAAGCCTCGACCTCCACACCCACCTGACACCCAAACCCGCTGGGGTCGAACGCCTCAATACGCCTCACCGCCGAGCGACCCGCACACACCCCCTCCCACGTCGGGTCTATCCCAAGCCCAAGCCCGCTGACTGGCCCTACGCCGCTGATCACTACATTTCGTGTCATGGTTGAATTCCGCTTGTCTTCATCGAGCCGGGCATTGTATGTCCCCAAGCAGGACACGGGAAACGGACCGGCCCGCACCGAAAAACCCACCTCTACCCTGTCCACACCCCCCGCCTTGAGGGAACCAAAGCACATATCTAAACTAAAAGCACAAATACGATTTCATTTTATTGCATATACAACGACTTACCGGAAAAACCCGTGTCTTCCTCATGATATCCAGCCCACAAGAGCTGCTCCACATGAATTAGATACAAACCTGAAGCATAATAGTTGCATCTACAATCTTATTCCCAGAAAAATATAGCCCTTGCCGCAGGCTGGCCTGTAGCCTGCTTTGCCAGCCCCAAGGGCACTAAATCGTCGGATTCGCCATCCGATACCGAGGATTTGGCCTGTTCGTTCCCCACCTCACCAGTCGCCATCGCCCGCCCACCGGGACCATTCCCCAGCCCATCCGCAGCAAACGGCGCATCAACAGCCTCGAACAACTGATCCGCCACCGCATGCCCCAATACGTCTCGTGCCTCCGCCTGTGCCCCACGCCACAACGGCAACGCACGCTCAATCAATCCCCTCCCAACCCCCGTCACCTCCAGCAAATGACTCCTCGCATCTTCAACCGCCGCCGTACGCACCCACCCCTGCCGCTGCATCCGCTGAACATTTCGGCAAAGTGTCGATTTATCCATCTGTAAAGCCCGACAGACCTCCACAGGCTTCGCCCCACCCGATCGATCCAAAACAACCAGGATACCCATCTGGCTCCCAGTCACCCCCATTACTCGAAAAGCCCGATCATAAATCCCACTTACAACACGGTTTAACCGACGCATCCGCGTCGCCAGGCACTCCCTGGCGATCACCTCCGCAGCCTCAGATTGAACCTGTGCCTTAGCCATCCCATTAATTGTATATGCAACGACTTCCATGCGTCAAGAATCCGACCCCTACCCACCCCTCATCATTGCCCCGCCTTTCGGCGTGCATGTCCCATTACTGCTAACTTCTAACTAAACAACCACCCATCAAATCAAGGGGCTATTCTTGAAACTCCACTTCCTCGGCGCCAACCGCCAAGTCACCGGCTCACGCTACCTCCTGGAAGCCGCCGGCAAACGCATCATGATCGATTGCGGCATGTTCCAGGAACGCAAGTTCCAATCCCGTAACTACGAACCCCCACCCGTCGACCTCAACACCGTCGACACCCTCCTGCTCACACACGCGCACTTGGACCACTGCGGCCTGATCCCCCGCATGGTCAAACGCGGCTACAAAAACCCCATCATCACCGTAGACCCCTCCGCCGACCTCGCCGAGATCATCATGCTCGACTCCGCCAAGATCCAAGTCGAAGACGCCAAGTACAAACTCAAACGACACAAGAAGACCGGCAAGAAAGCCAAGTTCGGCTACGACCCCCTCTACACCGTGCAAGACGCTCAAAACGCCGTCAAACTCATCCAACCCGTCGCCTTCCACCAACCCGTACAACTCGGCGACTCCATCACCGCCACCTTCCACGAGTCAGGACACATCCTCGGCTCCGCCTTCATCGAAATAAACATCCAAGAAAACGGCAACAAACAAACCCTCGTCATGTCAGGCGACATCGGCCAATGGGATAAACCACTCATCAACGATCCCGAACTCTTCAACCGCGCCGACTACATCGTCATGGAATCAACCTACGGCGACCGACTCCACAAAGACTCAGGCCCCATCGAAGACCAACTCGCCCACATCATCAACGACACCGTCCAACGCGGCGGCAACATCATCATCCCAACCTTCGCCGTCGAACGCGCCCAGGAACTCGTCTACTTCATCGGCCAACTCGCCAAAGCTGACCGCATACCCGACATCGGCGTCTACCTCGACAGCCCCATGGCCAGCAAAGTCACCAAAGTCTTCCACCGCTGGTGTAAATACCTCGACGAAGAAGCTCGCTGCAACCCCAGCACCAAAGGCTGCCAAGGCGCGGATGTGCTCAGATTCGACGGCTTCAAGCTCGTCAGCGCCACCGAAGACTCCATCGCTCTAAACACACTCAAAGGCCCCAACGTCATCATGTCATCCTCCGGCATGTGCACCGGCGGACGCATCAAACACCACCTCAAAAACAACATCACCAACCCCAACGCCACCATCGTCTTCGTCGGCTACCAAGCAGAAGGAACCCTCGGCCGAATCATCTCCAACGGCGCAAAAGAAGTACGAATCCACGGCCAAAACTTCCCCGTCAACGCAAAAATCGCCCACCTCCACGGCCTAAGCGCCCACGGCGACCGCGACGATCTATTGCACTGGCTCTCCGATTGCAACACCCCCCCCAAACAACTCTTCCTAACCCACGGCGAAGAACGCGGCGCAGAAGCACTCTCCAAAGTCATCAAATCAGAATTAGGTTGGAACGTCACCGTGCCGGAGTATCAGGATGTGGTGGAGTTGGGGTGAAGTCTTTTAAATTGTCACACACCCTGTAGACCTCGGAGTCCAACATGACTAAACCCGGAAGACAGTTTGAATTAGCCGTATCGGAGTTCGCAAAATCGTTGGATGAGAAGGCCACAGTTCTATTCGATCACAGGATTCCCGATCGCGATACGGGTACGCCTCGCCAAGTTGACGTATGGATTGAAGCAAATCTGATGGGGCATTGGCCCGTGGGAGTACTGGTCAGCTGCAAGGACCATAAACGCCCTGTCAGCATTTCCGGTATTGGCACATTCCAAAGTGAGTTGCGATCAGTAGGGGCCAGTTGTGGTGTTATGTACTCGAGCTCAGGATTTTCGAAACCTGCCATCCAGAAGGCTCGGGCCATTGGAATCACATGCTGCGTCCTGCTTCGTGATGAGCCACCTAGAGTTCCAGAGTGCTTGTGGTTCACATCATATCTATTTCGGCCAAGTGTCAGATTTGATTTAGTAAGGCGCATTGGAAAATTTACGTCGCTCGACACATGGAATGATTTGTTGTCAATAAAGGACATCGGTGTAAATCATAATTCTATGATGCAGTTGATTGATGGTGCTTATGACGAGGCAGAGAGGGCCTCGAGAGATCGCTATTTGAAAGCCCCAGGTTTTCCCGAAGATTTGGTTTCCACACTAATACTTGATGATTCGGACTGCGAAGATAATCAACTGGAGTTGCAGATAGGGGTTCATTGGAAAGGATTCATGGGGAGATTAGAATCTAACCGCATCACAGGCTCATTCTGCCTAAACAATGGCTCGTTCCGCGGGAATCAGGCTTGCCCGGTCATCGATCTGAAGGGTTCTGATCCCGGAGAAGGGTGGGAGGAGATAGATCGAGATTCATTTACCCAACCTAAGCGTGGCATAGTGGCGATGTGCTTTGGCACGAGCGCCTCGAAATCGATAAGAGATGCTTTAGGCGGTCAACCAATACCAGCGGGGGAATAAGGTGTTTAAGTAGACACCCGTTCCAAGAACCTACTCCCCACCCCCCATCACCCGCCCCGCATTCACCCGCCCAACCAACTCTTCTTTAATCTCATCCGACACCGCATCCCCATCAATCACCCGCGTATCATCCCCATCCAGTTTGACCAGATAATCCTTATCCTCAGCAAACACACTGATGACATCCCGGTAATCCCCCCGCCGATGCGCGACATATTTAGCCGGCTTGTCGTTGAAGATGTCCCCCACCCAGTCCGAAGTCCGCAACGTTGACGACGTCAGGTTCTTCAAGCTGTTGAACACATCCACCTGCGAATGCAGGCCGTCGATGACCGCTTGTTTCTTATTCCCATACGACACGATCATCGGCACCCGGGCCGCTGCGCGATACGTCCCGAACCGCTGAACCTCCCCCTTCTTCAACGGCACCATCGCGTGGTGATCCCCGAAAATAATCAACACCCCATCCTCGAAAAACCCCACCTCCATCAGCCGATCGTGAAACAACCCAAGCTGCTTATCCCCGTACCGGAACGTCTGCTCCTCGGACTTTTCGCCGTTCTCCGGGTTCACAAACGGGTGATGTGTGCTCAGCGTGGACACAAACAAGAAAAACTTCCCGCCCTCGTTGTGCTTCACCCGTTCAATCACTCGGCCATACAGCGCCTCGTCCGGCGCTGAGTCAAAGTGATACCGATCCCAGCCGTCGTAGAACGGGTGCTGATTATCTTCGATGTAATCAAACTCAATCGCACTGACCCAATCCCCCACGCCCGAAAAGCCCAGGTCGCCT
>JAJRRS010000171.1 GCA_024279275.1 Planctomycetota bacterium
CGATACACGGCGTCCTCGCTTAAGCCGTTCAAGCTGTTCGCGTTCGCTCTGCTCCAACACGATGGGGATGGCTCTTCTCATGTAAGAGACAACTACACCAACCCCAAATATGTTCCATTAATTCTGGCGAGGACCACTAGTGCGTTTTTTTCTTGACCATCCGTAGCGCTTGCCTCATATGAACCAACGCGACTTATCGCGCCAACAACGACCAACCACCACACCTGCTTGGATCAGCGCCTAAACACAAACCTTGTGATTTTCCGCAGGTCCAATAATCATTATTCGGCACCGGTAACAGCATATCCAATGCCCCGCCAGCCCTCTGGCCGACGTACTCCAGTCGGGGCCTGCCCCTTTTTGCATCCATGCAGGCCGGGCACGTTGAGTACAAACATTCGCAAGGACTTCCCATGCGTAATCCTCACCGGGTCAATTCGCGGGGGTGCTTGCTGGCAACCCTCGCCGGGGCCTGCGCGATCCCCGCAAACTTCGTGCAAGGCGAAACCGCACAACCAATCATCCGCCTCACCGCCTGGGACGCACAACCCGGCGACGGCTTCGGCTCATCCGTCGCCGTCGATACCCAGGTCATGATTGTCGGCGCACCCACAAGCGGACCGACAACCGGCCCAGGCTCCGCATACCTCTACGACCTGAATTCCGGGGGCATGCTCTTTACGTTGACCCCGTCTGATTCCACCGTCGACGATCGCTTCGGCTCGTCCGTCGCCGTCAACAACACCGCAATCATCGGCGCAACCTTCGGCGGCAGCGACGTCAGCTCAATCGCCGGCGCAGCCTACCTCTTCGATGTGAACACCGGCTACGAGTTGTTCAAGCTCAACCCATCAGACACCGAAGCTCTCGACCGCTTCGGCTCGTCCGTCGCGATCACTGGCAACACCGCCGTCATCGGCGCATGGTCCGACAATACCGCCGCAGGTGTCGATGCCGGGTCCGCCTACATCTTCGACACCACCACCGGCAACGAACTAGCCAAACTCACTGCATCCGACGCCTCCCCCGGCGCATGGTTCGGATCCGCTGTCGCAGTCGCTGGCAACACCGCCGTGATCGGTGCCTACCACGACTCAGCAACAGGAATCGAATCCGGCGCAGCCTATATCTTCGATACGGTAACGGGAACACAGACCTTCAAGCTTACCCCCCACGACGCAACCCCCGGTGCCCACTTCGGCTGGTCCGTCGCCACCGGCAACGGCCTGGCAGTCATCGGCTCACCCACCAGCGACTCTTCCCCAGGCCCAGGCGCAGCCTACATCTTCGATCAAAACACCGGCCAACAACTTCTCAAACTCACCGCATCCGACACAACCGTCGGCGACCGCTTCGGCACATCCGTCGCCATAGGACAAAACATCGCGATCATCGGCGCAACACTCGCCGCCACAGACGCCAGCAATCTCGCCGGCGCAGCCTACATCTTCGACCTGACCACAGGCCAACAGCTCGCCAAGCTCACCGCCTCAGACTCCCAAGCCATCGATTACTTCGGCGGATCAGTAACTATCAATGACAACACCGCCGTCATCGGCGCCCACGGCAACAACACCGCCGACGGCGTCGATGCCGGCGCCGCCTACCTCTTTGATCTCACACCCCCTCTCCCCGCAGACCTCGACGGCGACGGATTCGTAGGCCTCGCCGACCTCAACCTCATCCTCGCCAACTGGAATAAATCCACCCCATCAGCCAACCCGCTCGCCGACCCCTCCGGCGACGGCTTCGTAGGCATCTCCGATCTCACCCTCATACTGACCAACTGGAACGCCGGAACCCCACCCATCGCCACCTCAATCATTCCCGAACCGAGCACCACAACGGTCTTCTTAGTCACTTCACTAGCTACACTTAGACGAAACACTCGACCTATTTCTGCCTGAATATCCCGGGCATCAAACCCTCTTACCAACGACAGCCCCTTGACATACCCACCTGCCATCATATAATTAACCATATGGTTAAGTATATAGGCCCATCGTTAGACGCCACCTTCGCAGCCCTCGCGGACCCGACCCGCCGGGCCATCGTGGCACGCCTCGGCGAAGCCGACCCCGCCCGCGGCGTCACCGTTGGCGACCTGGCCGAACCCTTCGACATCTCCCCACCCGCCATCAGCAAACACCTCCGCGTCCTCGAACGCGCAGGCATGCTCACCCAACAACGCGACGGCCGAATACGCCGATGCCGACTCGACCCCAAACCCATCAACGAAGTCTCTAAGTGGATCGAACACCACCAACAGTTCTGGAACCACCAACTCGACGCGCTCGCAGACTTTATGGAGCAGTCAAGCCAGGAGAAGCCAAACAAATGACCGACTCAAACCGCGCAATCGAACCCAAGTTGGTCATCACCCGGTGGTACCCCGCTTCCCCTCTTGAGGTGTACGAGGCCTGGACCTTGCCGGAACAAATCATGCGTTGGCACTCGCCCAATGACGACTACGCCACACCGTTGGCGGAAGTAGACCTGCGCGTAGGTGGTCGGTACCGCATCGGCTGCGCCTCATCGGACGGCCAGTTGAACGTCGTCGGTGGACAATACCGTGAAGTTATGCCCGGCCAGAAACTTGTCTACACCTGGACGTGGGAGAAACCCCACGAGTTCGCCGATCAGGACACACTCGTCACCGTCGAGTTCAATGAAAATAACGGCGGCACAGAACTGGTACTCACACACGAACACATCCCCACCGAACCGATGCGCGACACCCACGCCTGGGGATGGAACGGCGCGCTGGATAAGCTCGCCGGGCTGCTTACAAACCCCGCCTGATTGGCCGGACGATCCTATCTGTCTACTTGATTCTGAATCATCTATATATGCAAGGAAACGATCGATGAAAGCCACCGACTGTATCAGGATGTCACTTCAAATCAGTAGCGATCTCACCATGGCCCTGGCCCGTAAACCCGTCATGGCCTGACACACGCGACAACTTGATTTAGAAACGCACCATAACGCCACCTTCAACCATGGAATATTCACCCACCAAGGAGCCTCACATGTCTACCCACACAACCCCACGCACCATTCTTGCCCTCATCGCCATCATCAGCCTCGTGTCGCTGAGTTCTTTCGTCTCCGCCGATGAACCCGCCATGCCCACAGCCCCCGCCGAGTCGGAGCAATTCGCCAAATTAAAATCACTCGTCGGCACATGGCAAGGCACCGGCGGCAAAGAAGACGCAACAGACGAAGAACGCAAACCAATCACCGTCACCTACAAACTCACCGCCGGCGGATCCACCGTCATGGAAACCGTCTTCGCCGATACCCCCATGGAGATGATCACCATGTACCACATGGACGGCCAAGACCTCGTCCTCACTCACTACTGCATGGCAGCCAACCAACCCACCATGACCGCACAACCCAGCGACGACCCAAACGTCATCCCCTTTAAGTTCTCCGGCGGCGCGAACATCACCACCGGCAACGAGATGCACATGCACCACGCCGTCCACACCCTCACAGACAACGACAACATCCAGTCACGGTGGACCCTCTACATCAACGGCGAACCCGACCACACCGCCCTGCTAAAACTCCACCGCATACCCGCCGACGGCTGAACCGACCCCGGACTTTTTTCATGCACAGCGACCCCAAGCTCACAGAACGACTACGCCTCGCCGCCGACAAGTCCCCCTTCACCGAACGCATCATGTTCGGCGGCGTCGCGTTCTTCCTCAACGGCAACATGTGCGTCGGCATCTATCACGATTCTCTGGTCCTCCGCATCGGTGAAGAACAAGCAGCCAAAGCACTGAAAAAAACCCACGTCCGCCCAATGGACATCACCGGCAAACCCATGCGCGGCTGGGTCTTCGTCGCACCCCCCGGCTGCAAAACCAAACGCCAGCTCGACAACTGGGTCGCCATCGCCATCAACTTCGCCATGACCCTGCCCGCAAAGAAAAAACCCGCCACGGGCCGTAAGAAAAAGAAATAACCACACCCACGCACCCTACAGAGACTCACCATGACAGATTCCGTCGGCAACTTCGTACGCATCACCCGCTTGATCCGGGCACCACGCCCAACCGTCTACAACGCCTGGCTCGATCCCGACATCCGCTCCCAGTGGTGGTGCGCCTCACCCGAAATGAAGCCCGGCGTCTGCACCATCGACCCCACCGTCGGCGGCAAGTACCGCGTCGGCATGACCGCACCCGACGGCAAAGAACACATCGTCATCGGCCAGTTCACCGAACTGCAACCCTACAACAAACTCGCCTTCACATGGACTTGGGAAACCAACCCCGACTTCGGCACCAACTCCCTTGTCACCATCCAACTCTTCGACGCAACCTTCAAAGACCAACCCGCTACCGAACTACTACTCACCCACGAACGACTCACCGAACCGCTCACACGCAGCGACCACACCACCGGCTGGCTGGGATGCCTCAAGTCCCTCGGCAAGTTCTACGCAGACAAGGACGAGGCTTCCCGTGCATGAATCATCCTTAATTCATTTTCACCTTATTGCTCTTCGCTTAGCCCAACGTGGAAACGCCGGGCTGGGAAGTGGTCAATATATTGACGCCGCGCGGATTACTGGAATCCGTATAACAATGAATTGACAAATACCGAACAAAACCCTATCATTTAATCGCATTAATGATCCCCGACCCCTGACCCGCAACAAAAAGGAACCACCCATGCCCACTGAAACCCAGGACGCCCTCGCTATCGGCCAACAGCTCGCCGACTTCTGCAACCAAGGCAAAAACCTCGACGCCATCAACGCCCTTTACGCCGACAACATCATCAGTGTCGAGGCCATCGACAGCGGCAGCGCAGACATGCCCCAGACCATGACCGGCATCGACGCCATCCGCAACAAAAACAAGTGGTGGAGCGAGAACCACGAGGTCCACTCCGGCGAAGTCAAAGGCCCGTTCCCCCACGGCGACCGCTTCATCCTCATCTTCAAGTACGACGTCACCCCCAAGTGCGGCCCCACCGCAGGCAACCGCATGCAGATGGTAGAGGCCGGCCTCTTCACCGCCGACAACGGAAAAATCACCAAAGAAGAATTCTTCTACCACATGGGCGGGTAAGACCGCCGACTTGCCAGCCGTACCATTTATTTACTTCACAAAGCGCCGCGACTTGTCGCGGTGTTTTTCATTGAATACACCAACAAACCGCTGGAGTTACCCCCCACCCTTAATCCGATACACCTCCGCGACCAACGCCTCGGCATCCGCCGGGGCGTTGTCACTTGATAGCGCACGATCAATCCACGCGCTCGCCTGCAAGCGATTTTCACCAAGTTGCAAAAGCACGTTCATCGCATCACGCGCCAGACTTCCCCCGCCACCCGACACCGTCACCGGTTCGCCATCGGCCCCGATCGATCCGGCTGGTAGCGCATCAATAAACCGATCGACCTTTCCCTTAAGCGTCACCGCAATCGTCTCAGCGGTACGCTTCCCAACCTCCGGCAAACTCTGCAGCATCGCCAGATCCCGGTCGGCGATCGCACCCGCAATCTGCGCGGTAGACAACGTCATCGCTCGCAGCGCCCGACGGTTCCCGATCCCTTTACACGTCACGAACAGCTCGAAAAACTGCTTATCGGTCACGCTCATAAACCCCGCCAACCTCGGGAAAATCGTCGCGCCTTGAGCCTGGGATTCCAAGTAATGCAGCGTGATGAGTGTGATGTCCTGGCCGATCGACCCCGATAACCTCGCGGACGTGTATGCCGACAACAGCACCTCGTAGGTCAGCCCATTTGGGAGCCTTAGGTAAGCCTTATCGGCGTCGATGGATTCCAATATGCCCTCAATCTTCGCAATCATACAACCGATAATACCCACCTGAGGCCCGCACGTCCTACCGGGGGGACCGGGGTGTGACTGTTTGCGGACTCTGGCGTGACAACCCGCAATGGACGATCCCAAAGTTATGCGTATTAGTGCTTATATCCTGATCCTGATTCTTGTTGTAGGGCTGTTTATTGGCTTTGGTATCCACGGTGCCTGGCAACAACAACAGATCCTGCGCACCTACCAGCCCGTCCCCGCATCCGTCGCAAAGAACGAAACCAAACAAAGCCAGTTTGGCGGCTACACGTCCGACGTGCTTTACACCTACACCGTCAGAGGCACGACCCACGAGAATCATCAGGTTGCCCCGCTGCGTATCAACGGCTCAAGTGATTGGGCTGAATCCGTAACACGCCGCATCGAGGCCGAAGGCTCAACCGCCTACGTCAACCCGCAAGACCCAAGCCAGTCCTACCTCTTGCCGATCGGTCGGTTCCGACCCTACGGCCTGATCCTCACCGGGCTTGCACTGCTGGGCCTGGGACTCTTGCCGATCCGTGCCGGCGGCGTATTCGTCCACAAACCGGTCGCCATCACCGGCGGCCCTTTCGACTGGTACGACGTGGTCCCCGGCGGATCGTATGCCGACCGTGCGATGATCTGGTCCGCCGCCGCGATCTTGTGGTACCTCGTGGGTGCCGTCGTGCTTATCCACTACTACACGACCACACCGCCGAGTTATGAAATCAAGGCCGCTGTGACTGTGGTGCTTTACGCGCTATCAGGTCTCTGGCCTGCCGCACGCGCGGTGTCCGCCTCCGGTATCGCGTCAAGGCTGGGTGTGCCCAAGGCACAGATGACCTGTAAAACAGTACACCTCGGCGAGCCGGTGATCGTTCGCATCGAACAGCCATTCCTGCGCGATACACTCGTCCGTGAGGTGCGGGTCACGCTCACGTGCTACCGGCGTAACGGGCTTGGTTCCGAGCGGTATTACGCGTCTTCACAATACGCCCTGCAAGACCGCGCGGTGCGCGGCGGTGAAATCATCCGTGGCGAATTCACTTTCGAGATACCACAAAAGAAACGCCACCCAAGCACACGCTTCAGTCGGATGGATTACCCACGCACCGACTGGTTGATCGAAGTCTCCACCCGCACCGCACGATCAACCGTCACCGTCGGCTTCCCGATCCTTGCAGAAAACCCGAAGCAGGTCGCCAAAGCTGCGTGATTGTTCGTGTTGATCCCGATGCAATCTGGCACCTGCCGCGCCGACGTAGTCGGCGGGCTATTATCAAATGCTGCGCAATATTTATTAACTCGCCACGAGTTGATGGACACCCGCGGCTGCGGCGGCACCGAGCAGGGGGCCGACGATGGGGACCCATGCGTAAGACCAGTCGCTTGAACCCTTGCCGGGGATAGGCAGGATTGCGTGTGCGATGCGCGGGCCAAGGTCGCGTGCGGGGTTGATGGCGTAGCCGGTGGGGCCGCCCAGTGACAGGCCGATGGCGAAGACGAGCAGGCCTACGGGGATCGCGCCGATTGAACTTAAACCATTGGGGATAGTCTCGCCGGCGACCGATGTTGCTTCGGGTGCTGAGAAGTGCAGGACCGCGATGAGCAGGACGAACGTGCCGATGGCTTCGGTAACGGTGTTCCACCCCAGCGAACGGATCGCGGGGCCGGTCGAGAAGGTGGCGAGTTTGCTGGCGGGGTCGTCGCTGGCGGCGTAGTGTTTGTAATAGGCAAGGTAGGCGAGGACGGCACCTATAAACGCGCCGATCATCTGCGCAAGGATGTAGCTGGGGGCGTCGGCCCAGTCGAATGCACCGACGGCGGCGAGGCAGAGGGTCACTGCAGGGTTGATGTGTGCGCCGGAATACTGGCCGACACAGGCGACCGCGACGAACACGGCCATACCCCACCCGGCAGAGATCACGATCCAGCCGGAGTTGTTGCCTTTGGTCCCGGGCAAGACGACATTGGCGACCACGCCGGTGCCCAGCAGAAGCAGCAGGGCGGTTCCAATGATTTCGGCGACGAATGGAGTCATGCAAGGTCTCCGTGAAAGATCTTGTTTCTGGTCGAGGTGTTGACGTGGTTATTACCGAGAACGGATCAATCGTTGTCCTTGGGTTCCCAACCCTTGGCGCGATCGACGGCCTGCCGCCAGCGGGTTCTTAGGGCCTGCGCCTGGTCGGCGGGCATGTTCGGCTCAAAGGTGCGGTCGGCCTGCCAGTGGGAGCGGACGTCGTCGATTGATTTGTAGTACCCGGTGGCGAGGCCCGCTAAGTATGCAGCGCCGATCGCGGTGGTTTCCAGAACGGTCGGGCGGACGACGGGGGTTTGAAGGATGTCGGCCTGGAGTTGAAGAAGCAGATTGTTGGCTGCTGCGCCGCCGTCAACGCGGAGTTCTTTTAGTTTGCTGCCGGAGTCGGATTCCATCGCACTGACGAGGTCGGCGACCTGGAAGGCGATGCCTTCGAGCGCGGCGCGTGCGATGTGTGCGCTGGTGGTGCCGCGTGTGATGCCAAGGATCGCGCCACGGGCGTAGGGGTCCCAGTCCGGCGCGCCCAGGCCGGTGAGTGCGGGGACGAAGTAGACGCCGCCGGTGTCTTGGACACTGCCTGCAAGTGCTTCGATGTCGGGTGCGGAGGGGATGATTTTCAGTCCGTCACGGAGCCATTGCACGACTGCGCCGCCGACGAAGACGCTGCCTTCCAGCGCGTAGGTGGTTTGGTTGTCACGGTTCCATGCGATGGTGGTGAGGAGTTTGTTTTTGGATTCGATGGCTTGTGTGCCGGTGTTCATTAAGAGGAAGCAGCCGGTGCCGTAGGTATTTTTTGCGAGTCCGGGTTCGGTGCAAACCTGTCCCATGGTGGCGGCTTGCTGGTCGCCGATGAGTGAGCCGATGGGTACGCCGTGGAGTGCGGAGCCGTCGGATATTTCTGCGTAGACCTCTGAGCTTGGGCGGACATCGGGGAGGATGCTGCGTGGGACGTTCAAGGCTCTAAGTAGTTCGTCGTCCCAGTCGTTGGTGTGGATATTGAAGAGGAGTGTGCGTGAGGCGTTGGAGTGGTCGGTGATGTGGAGCTTGCCGGCGGTGAGTTTGTAGACAAGCCAGGCATCGACCGTGCCGAAGGCGAGTTCGCCGCGATCGGCGCGTTGTCGTGCGTCGGGGATGTTATCGAGTATCCATGCGATTTTTGTGCCGGAGAAGTAGGCGTCGAGGACGAGGCCTGTTTTTTTGACGAACGTGTCTTCAAGGCCTTGGGCTTTGAGTTTTTCGCAGTGGCTGGCGGTGCGTCGGTCCTGCCAGACGATCGCGTTGCAGATGGGTTCGCCTGTCTTACGGTCCCAGACGACGGTTGTTTCACGTTGGTTGGTGATGCCGACGCAGGCGATGTCTTTAGCTTGGAGGTTAGCACCAGCAAGAGCTTCGGCGATGACGCCAGCCTGGCTGGACCAGATCTCGTTAGCGTTGTGTTCGACCCAGCCGGGCTTTGGGAAGATCTGCTCGAATTCTTTTTGTGCGACGGAGACGATTGATCCGTTTTGGTCGAAGACGATGGCGCGTGAGCTGGTGGTGCCTTGGTCCAGTGAGACGATGTATTTCAATGCGCTATTCCTGTTGGGGCCGCCCGACCTCGTGGTTTGTTGAGAAATGATCTTGCCACGATATGAAACCGATGTGTGCTGATGATTTTCACAAGTGTTTGTTTTGGCGTCAAGGCGGGGCGAGATTCAGGGGGAATACAGATAAACCACAGAGGCACAGAGACACAGAGGAAGACGGGGGGGGGAGGTATCCGCAGATTGCGCAGATGACGCAGATGGGTAAGGCATGAGGAATGTCACGAAGGGCACGGAGAACAGTAACAGGGATGAACGCTGATAAACGGTGATAAACAGAGGAGGGAGGGGTTCACCGCAGAGGACGCCGAGGGCGCAGAGGAAGGCGGGAGGTGAGGAATCCGCAGATTGCGCAGATGACACAGATTAAGATGGTGCGCACTGACGCGTGTGATTGATATCTGCGCAATCTGTGTAATCTGCGGACAACTCTGCCTGATTTTCTCTGTGCCTCTGTGTCTCTGTGGTTTGTTATGCCTTTGCTTCTTCACTTCATCTCTCAGCGATCAGAATTCAGACCTCACGAGGTTCCGGCGGTAACGGCAGGCGCGGGATCATTGGGACCGGGTCAAGCCCGCGTCCTGTGTGTCCGTCATCTGGCCGGGGCGATGCGCTACCAAGTTTGCGGTCAAGTGGAACTTGATCGCAACAGCCCTCGAGTCCCGGTCCTTTTAATCTTTGGATACTCAGGGTAGCTGTCCATCGCCAGCGTGAGGTTGTCGGCAGGCACGGCGGGGATTCGTCGGGCCTCCATACTTGGAGGAAATGCCGCGGATGTGCGCATGAAGATGGTGATTGGGGGGGGGGTGGATCGTTGTAATGGTTGTACGGGAGAGAGGATAGTGATTTGTGGGCTTGGCACTAATTCCTTCGCGAAAGTGTACGGCTATGTGCGCATGTAGACAACTACATTTGCACAATTAAACTCTAAAGGGCGGGGACTGATACAAGGGGCCTCTGAATAACCCCGGCGGAGGCTGCTTTAGCAGCCGTGATGGCACGGAATCACACCCACTGAAAGGTTATTCAGAGGCCCCACAAGCATAAAACACTTCGCTTGATACAAGCGATATTTTCGGCAAGGTTTTCACCCGAGATCAATGAAAAACTTCGCCGGATTGTTTTATCAATTCAAGAAAGTTGATACAAGGGACTGCAACTTCATCCAATAGACATACTGCCGGAATTTTCATTCTCGACCTCAGCTTAGGGACATCCTTTTGCCTCCCTTCTTCGGACACCAGTTCCAAATCTTCAATATGTGCCGCTGCGATGATAAAAATGTCGTTTTCCCCGACCCCCTTGGGGTGGTACTTGTCGCCTTCAATGCCAAGCAATTGTTTGATACGGAATGCTTTTTGTACGATCTCATCTGTAATATTAGTCAGTGTAACCTCTTGCGTTTTAAGCCATTCAGCACAAGGCGGGTATTTGCTCTCTACCTCCTCGAAGGCAACCCTTGTCATCACAAACGTACCTTCCGTTATTTGCTTCCCCATCCACGCCCACAACGAAGGAAACTGATTTATCGGATAGTTATCCCAGGCATAAATAGTGGAAGATGCATCAAAGGTTTGCATAAGCCCCCTCTAACTGGTGCACATCCTTGATCTTTAGATTGTCGAGATAGGTGCTGGCTTTAGCCAGGCTAATATGCTTAGCACTTAACGCATCAAGTACCGTTCGCACAAAAGGCTCACCAAATATATGCCTAGGTTCACGGTACCGATATTGCCTGGTTCCACCTTCTTTTTCTGGAATAACCTGTTCTTTTCGCCACAGACGATACGCTCTATATTGCTGACGATTCAGGCGGCCACCATCGAAAAGTCGCCGCAAGATCACCTCGCTGCTACATCCCCACTGCTTCCGGAATGCGCTTAGCCAATTGTCATATTGATCTACTTCGTTTGGCCGGTGATCATCGTTTATACGCTTGAGAAACTTATCCGGTACGATTAAGTGACCGGCAAATGCGTTAGCCTCTTTTTCCTTACCTTGATAGGAGTAGAGGTCTTCCTCCTCATCAATAAAACTACTTTGATGCAACAGCACATGCCCAAGCTCATGCATCAAGGTAAAGACTTGCCGGCTCTCATAGCGTTGCTTTTTAACGACAATCACTGGACAAGCTGGGTCATACAAGGAAAATCCGCATATCGGATTGTCCTTGGAGATCTGCCATGGTCCATTGTAACCGTTGCTCCTAAACACCAATATTCCACGGGCCTCTACCGCCTGGCGATAATCATCGAACGTTGTCTTCTTTTCAGATAAATCGAGCCAACCCCTAGCAATTGCCGCAACTTCTTTCGAGCTTTTCGTCGTCAGCTTCGGAGGCAAGAATGGTCGTTCGTCCGCTTCGCCTAGATCTTCTCGCAGGCTTAAATACACATCGCGATGCCTCTCCACTCGTTCAATCAATGCTTTGATCTTGGCGTCGAGTTCGGGTTTTTGGTTTGCTATTGTGCGAAATTGAGACGTATGCACACGTTTTTCATTCGCTGGCTCCGGCTCAAGAAAGAACAACATCCCGCGATTGAAGTAATCTGCGATCTTCCGCAGTTGATTGAAAGTAACCCCCCCCTCACCGATCATCAGATTTTCTACGCTGGCTTGCGCAATTTTTAAATTTGCAGCAAGCTCCTCGGTCGTGATATCACGGTCATCACAACACCATTGGACTCGATCAGGGTTTATGGATTGAATATGTTCCATGTGATAATAAATAGTATCGGGGCTACTTCAGTCATGGCTTGAAGGACACTGATTTGTCCAAGGAGTAAAGCACTCCCCTCACCATCCAGACCGCCCAAAACATCTATAAACCATTGACTTTGCCGGGTTTGCAGGCCAATCTCCAACCAGGTGGTTCCTAATCTAACAAGAGTGTCCAAGCAACACCTCCATTATACCTAGTGTCGTGTCATGCCTGAAAATTCGATCCTGTCGGCGGCATGTTCCGATGAGGGGAAGGTATCATCTATCCATCACGGAGGTCTATCATGGCTCAAGGACGAGCGACGGCGAAGTATCGGGTGAAGTTGACGGCGGA
>JAJRRS010000172.1 GCA_024279275.1 Planctomycetota bacterium
AAACTGCATGGCTGAGGCGCACTCCGCGATCAATGAACCCGCATCCGGGCCGATGATGTGGACACCCAACACGCGATCCGTCTTCTTGTCTGCCAGCACCTTCACAAAACCATCCGCCTGCTCGATCGCATGCGCCCGACCGTTGCCCCGGAAGTTAAAGACCCCCTTCTTGTATTCGTGGGCCTCATCCTTAAGATCACTCTCGGATCGACCCACGCTGGCAATTTCAGGATGAGTAAAGACCACGGCGGGGATGACGCCGTAATCCACATGCCCGTACCCCGTGACGATCTTTTCGACACAGGCGATCCCCTCTTCCTCCGCCACATGCGCAAGCATCGGCGTCGGGATCACATCTCCGATCGCGTAGATATTCTCTACACTCGTGCGGTAGTCAGCATCAACCGTGATATAACCACGACTGTCCCGCTCGACCCCCACCGCGTCAACGCCAAGCCCCTCGGTATTGGGCGCACGACCGACGGCAACCAACACCCGATCAGCCTTCACCGACTCATCGCCGTCCCGCTCGATCGTTACACCTTGCTTGTCAGACTCCACACCCATGACCCGGCTCTTGAGCTTAAACTCAATACCCTGCTTCGCAAAAACCTTATGTGCGTGCCGAGCCAACTCCGCATCCATCCCCGGCAACACACGATCAAGATATTCCAACACCGTCACCTTACTCCCGAGCCTGCGCCAAACCGACCCGATCTCCAACCCGATATAACCCCCGCCTATCACCGCCAAATGCTTCGGCGGTGTGTCGTAGCTCAACGCCTCCGTGCTGGTGTCAACCTTGTCAAGCGACAAATCAA
This sequence comes from Planctomycetota bacterium, assembly GCA_024279275.1. Classification (GTDB taxonomy): domain Bacteria; phylum Planctomycetota; class Phycisphaerae; order Phycisphaerales; family Phycisphaeraceae; genus JAJRRS01. The sequence continues at coordinate 822 of JAJRRS010000172.1, forward strand.
CCCCCGGAATACTCGCCGCCCGCGATCCCGTAGCGATCAGGATGTTCCTGGCCGTGACTTTCCGCGTCTTCCCCGCACCATCGGTAACAGTGACAGACTTGTCCGCATTGATCGAACCCGCCCCCGGATAATGAGTAATCTTGTTTTTCTTAAAAAGCCCCGCAATCCCCCCCGAGAGTGTGGCGACGATTTTGTCTTTACGCTTCAGCATCGCCGAAAGGTCCAGCGAAACGCCTTTGACCTTGATCCCATGCACCCCCAACTCGTGGGCGGTTTTTTCGTAGAGGTGGCTGGATTCCAGCAGCGCCTTGCTGGGGATACAACCGACGCGCAGACACGTCCCGCCGAGCTGTGCGTTTTTGTCGATACAAGCGACGTTCAACCCGAGCTGGGCCGCACGGATCGCAGCAACATACCCGCCGGGGCCGGCACCGATGATGACAAGGTCGTGAGAATATTTAGGCATGAGAGTATTGGGTCTGGGGTCTGGGGTATCAGATTCGGAACTAACAGCTAAAGGCTAATGGCTAACGGCTTCTCACACTTCCATCAACATCCGCGCGGGGTCTTCCAACGCCTGCTTGATTCGGACCAGGAAACTCACCGCCTCCCGGCCATCAACAAGCCGGTGGTCGTAGGTCAACGCGACATACATCATCGGACGGACTTCAATCGTTTCTTCCCCGGCTACGGTAACCGCCACCGGTCGACGTTGAATGGTGTGCATCCCCAGGACGCCGGACTGTGGCGGGTTGACGATCGGGGTGGACAACAGCGATCCGAAGATGCCGCCGTTGGTGATCGTGAAAGTCCCACCTTGCAGGTCTTCCAGCGCGAGCTTGTTGTCCTTGATCTTCTGACCAAAGCCCACAATCGCCTGCTCGACTTGGGCAAAACCCATCCGCTCAGCGTTACGCAGCACCGGGACCACCAGCCCCTTGCCCGTCCCGATGGCGATACCCATGTCGTAGTAATCTTTGTAGATGATGTCCGTGCCGCGTATCTCTGCATTCACCGCGGGGAACTGCTTGAGTGCATCGATCGAAGCCTTGACGAAGAACGACATGAACCCCAGCTTGATGTCGTACTTCTTCATGAAGGCGTCTTTGTATTGCGAACGCAGCGCCATCACCGCCGACATGTCGATCTCGTTGAACGTCGTCAGCAGCGCCGCGGACTGCTGAGCCTGCACGAGTCGTTCAGCGATGCGCTTGCGCATCGGGGTCATGGGAACGATCTGCTCGGGTCGATCGGTGCCCCCGGAAACAGGATTCGTTGCTGCTGTGCTATCGACCGAAGCTGCGGCATTAGATTTACCCGCGTGGGCAGCATCGTCGAGGTAGGCCTTGACATCCTCTTTGAGTAACCGCCCGCCGGGTCCGGTCGCGGGGATCGCCGAGGCATCCAGTTTGTTTTGATCGACCAGCCGTTGCGCAGCGGGCATGACACGGTTGGCAGAAGTCGAAGCGGTTGCAACGCCTGCTTTACCCGGTGCTTCGCTTTGCTTTATTTCTGGATCGGGTGTGTCTTTTTTAGCCACCTCGCCGTATTCCATGTAGGCGATGACCTCACCCACCACCGCACTATCACCCGGCTGCTTGAGCAGCTCGCCAAGCGTTCCATCCGCTGGCGCGGGCAGCTCGAGGGTGATTTTGTCGGTCTCGATCTCAACGATCGGATCGTCCTTACGCACCGAATCACCCGAACGCTTAAGCCATCGGCCAATCGCAACTTCGGTGATCGACTCTCCAACCTCGGGTACTTTTAATTCAACAGGCATGGCTTCCTCGTGGCATTGATGATGTATGATTTGAGATTTATGATTTTGGATTACACATCATCAATCATAAATCAGAAATCATAAATCCTCCTTGGGTTTCGGCCCGATCGCTTCAGCTAAAATCTTCTCTTGTTCGATCATGTGCGCAGCGCGTGATCCGGTGGCGGGGCTTGCCGATTCGACGCGGGCGATCCCGGTGAGTGTGAACCGGTCAAGCAACTGTGGGCAGAAACGCATCCGCAGGAACGGCCAGGCACCCTGGTTGCGAGGTTCTTCCTGGACCCAGACTACATCCACCGCGTCATCATATTTTGCCATCACCTCATCCAGTTGCTTCAGCGGAAACGGATAGAGTTGTTCGATGCGGATGATCGCCACATCCTCGCGGTGCAGTATCTCCCGGCGTTCAATCAATTCGTAATAGAGCTTGCCGGAACACAACAACACGCGCTTGATTTTACGTTTCTCGCCCCCGTATTGACCCCCGGAATCTCCCGCATAATCGTCTGGGATGATTCGCTGGAACCCGCCGACCGCAAACTCATCCAACTCCGAAACCGCGCCGGGGTGTCGCAACAAACTCTTAGGCGTCATCACGATCAAAGGCTTGAGCCACTTACGCATCGCCTGACGACGCAACATGTGGAAGTATTGCGCCGGCGTAGTCGGATTCACAACCTGGATATTGTCCTCTGCTGAAAGCATCAGGAACCGTTCGAGCCTGGCAGACGAATGCTCCGGCCCCATGCCTTCAAACCCGTGCGGCAGCAGCATCACCAAGCCCGACAGCCGATTCCACTTGTCCTCAGCACTGGTAATAAACTGATCGATGATCGGCTGTGCAACGTTGACAAAGTCGCCGAACTGCGCTTCCCAAAGCGTCAAGCCTTCCGGGCAATCCAGGCTGTAGCCATACTCGAACCCCAACACACTGTTTTCCGATAACGGGCTGTTGTAGATCTCGATCGGTGCTTGATCCGGTGCGAGGTTGGCAAGGGGCATGTAATCGTGCCCGTCATCCTTATCGTGCAAAACAGTGTGGCGATGGCTGAACGTGCCGCGCTGGCTGTCCTGCCCGGACATCCTGACACGCACGCCGTCAGTCAGCAGGCTGGCGAACGCGAGCGCCTCAGCCCCCGCCCAATCAACCCTGCGAGAGCCGCCCGCCATCTCACGCCGCGCCGCCATCCAACGCTTGAGCTTGGGATGCAGCTTGAAATCATCCGGGAAATGGGTCTGACTCTCTAACAGTTTCGCTAACCGATCGACGGGCACGCTCGTATCAGGGTCCATCGCCGGGTCTTCTTTGCCCGCGATGTAGCCTTCCCATACACCCTCGAACGCTTCTTTTTTAGGCACATACGACTCGCTGCGCGCCGCGGTCAGTTCTTTTTCCAATAGCTCAGTTCGGCGAAGCGCAATGCGGTCGGCATCATGCTCGCTGACCCCGCCCATCTTCATAAGGTGCCCAAGGTACGATTCACGGACGCCCTTGTGTTCCTTGATCGCCTTGTACATCTTCGGCTGCGTATAGCTAGGCTCGTCGCTTTCGTTGTGGCCGCGCTTGCGGAAGCAGTACATGTCGATCACCACATCCCGGCCAAACTGGTCGCGGAAGTCCATCGCAATATCGACAACCTGCGCCACCGCCTCGGGCTGCTCGCCGTTGACGTGGAAGATCGGGATCTGCAGCATCTTGGCGACGTCGGTGCAGTAGGTGCTGGTGCGTGCGTTTTTGACGCCGGTGGTGAACCCGATCTGATTATTGATGATGATGTGCAAGGCCCCGCCGACGTCGTAACCCTCCAGACCGGACATGTTCAGGGTTTCCTGGACGACACCCTCACCGATAAAAGAAGCATCCCCGTGGATGAGGATGGCCATGCCCTTGTCACCGCGCGGGACGCCGGAGAGCCGATCTTCGCGCAGGCGATCTTGTTTAGCACGGAGCCGACCCAGGACAACCGGGCTGACAAATTCCAGGTGACTGGGGTTGAAGCACAGAGACAAGTGGATGCTTCGGCCCGAGCGTGTGCGCCAGTCGCCGGACTCGCCGAGGTGATACTTCACATCGCCGCCACCTAAGTAGAGATGCGGATCAACATCCTCAAACTCACGAAAGATGCGGGCCGGGCTTTTGCCGATGATGTTCGCCAGAATGTTAAGTCGACCCCGGTGAGCCATCCCGATCACCGCCTCACGGACGTTCTGTTGCCCCGCCTTCTCCAGCGCCAAATCCAACAGCGGGACCAAACTCTCCGCCCCTTCGAGGCTGAAACTTTTTGCACCGATAAACTTCTTCTGGATGAACTCCTCGAAGATCGTCGCATCCGTCAACCGGGTCAGGATGCGGATCTGCTCCTTTCGGCTAAGCTCGATTCGGTTCTGCGTGCTCTCCATCCGATCCTGGAGCCATTCGCGGACGCTGATGCTGTCGATGTGCATGAACTGCGCGCCGATGTATCGACAGTAGGTATTGTGCAGGTGTGCGATGATCGTGCGAAGCGACCGTGCGGTGGATTGGCCGTGGACCGAGCTGGTCAGGAAGGGCTTGTCCATGTCAGCTTCGGTGAAGCCAAAGTAGGCCGGGTCCAGCTCGACGACGTGCTCCCGCGATTGACCAAGCGGGTCGAAGGCGGCGGCGCGGTGGCCACGGACACGGTAGTTGCGGACAAGTTTGCCGACTTGATGCTGGAGCCGTTGCAGGTCCGCCTGTACGTCGGTCGTGACCGATCCGGCTGAGCCTGCGGCACCTAAAGGATTGAAGATGCTGCGTGATTGGAATGTCGGGCCGATCGCGGTGGGGGCGACAGTTGAGCTATCGCCGTTACTTTGGCCATTTCCCGAGCCGTTTGCGGCGTCCCCAGCCCATCGCTTGAAGTGCTCACGCCAGTCCGGATCGACCGCCCGGGGATCGCGCAGGAACAGCTCGTAGAGTTGCTCCACATAGGCCAGGTTCGTGCTGTCGGGCCAGGTTTCTGGGCTATCCATATCTCGCCGTACCGGGTGGGGCCGTGTATTAATAGCAAGGTCGCCAGAAAAAGAAAGCCCAGCCCCCGCAGCCGCCCCAATCGCCCCACTCCCGAGTCCTATCAGGATCGCCGAACAACCCGCTAGACGGCTGCGATACCCGTGTTACGATGCCCCTTCATAACAGGCCTTGGTCGGGCAACGTGACAAGCCGCATCAACACATCAAAACACCACCGCAACGCGATCGTGAACCGAAACCGTCGAATCCATCCGAGACAAACCCATCAACGAGCCGACCCCAACAGCCGCCGTACTTGCCTGGTTTGATCGACGCCGGGGATGGCTCTGGCTGGCTCTGATCCTGATCTACGCCATCGGGTTCAATGGCCAGTGGCGCGTCGGGCCTGACTCCGCCATCCACATGACACTGGCACGCAGCCTCGCCCAAGGCACCGGCTTCATCCACCCCACCGGATTACAAAACACCGTCAACCCCGGACTCGCCTACCTCACCGCCGCTACCTTCCGATTGTTCGGCGTGGATAATTTCTACGCGATCGATGCAGTCATGCTGCTGTGTTCCGCTGCGGTGCTGGTGCTTACTTTCTGGGTCATCCGCCTGCGTTTCGACAGGCCGACCGCTGTGCTTGTTGTCTGCATGCTCGGCATCAACGAAACGTTCTATCGCTACGGCTACCAGGCCCTGACCGACATGCCCTTCCTCCTTGGGCTGATGCTGTTGCTACTAGGCATCGAACTGCTACACCGCAAAGACAGCCGCGTGTGGGTCGGGGTCAGCCTGATCGTGTTGTCCATCGGCATCATGGCCGCGTTTCGCAGTGTCGTGCTGACCGTCTTGATCGCCGGGATATTGACGGCCATCACCCGTGCGGCCCGTGGCTCCGGCTGGGCGCGTTACGCCGGGGCAACAACCCTGGCCGTCTGCGTGCTGCTTGCGATGCGCTGGCTCACCGGTGGCGGCGCGTTGATGCGCGACGGGTCGCGCGTCCTTGAACAGATCATCGAGACATCTTTCACAGACACCCTGGCCCGGGTATTTCTAGAGAACGGCCCAACACTCCTGACCGAACACCTCCCCGAAGCTATCTTCGGCGTAGACTTCGGCCCGGCACTGGGCCTGCCCTTGGGGATCGCCGCAGTCATCATCGGATTGGCATTGTTCCGCATCCGCCCGCTGTGGGGTTTGCTCGTCGCTGTATTCATCGCCCAATGGCTCGTATTCATCACCACCGAACGCTATGTGCTGGTACTGATGCCCCTGTTGGCGCTGGGCTGGTGGCGGATCGGGCTGTGGGCAGAAGTCCGGATCAAGCCGAGCGCTGCGAGTTATGTGATCACCGGGCTGCTGGCGTTGTGGTTCGCCCCAAACATGGTCCGTATCGGAAACTTCATCGTCGAACAGCGCAGCCAACCCTTCCTCGCACACTACGACGACGGCCGATACACCGCGATGAAACGAGTCGCCGACGAACTCATCAACCACGCACAAGACGGCGACCTCATCATCGCCAACCACGCCCCGCAACTCACCTATTACACCCAACTGCCCGTCTTCGGCCCAACCACCCTCCCGACCTTCGGCCCAGCACGCAAAGACACCGACGCACGCTTGCACAACGCCAATCGCATCCTCATGGTCAGCCCGCTTGACAAAAAACTCAACGATCGCGTCAAACAATTAAAATTCCGACAAGTCAAGGTACTAAGTATCGTCCTCACACCCGCCTACGATCGGCAAGCCGAATACAAAATTATTGAAATGCGGATGCGATCAATCGACTGGAATGAATACCGCAACCGACGCAAACAACGGCTCGACGACGGGGCTACCGAAGAATCCACAAGACCCTGGGAAAGAACTTCAGGACTGGGGCCTGCAACCGCCGGAGGCGAGGGCTTAAATCCCGGGGGCGGCGGGGCCGCGCAGCAGAGCGATAGTCAACCCGATGAACAACCCAGCGAAACCAAACAACCCCTCGATCAATAACGATGACGGATTGATCGACTTAGCCGGGGGCGACGCCGGGCTGCTGATCTTTGCAATCTGATCGCTGTCGTCCCGGCGCACCTGCAACTGTGCCCAACGCTCATTCAACGCCGACAGCAACCGCTGCGCCTTATCCAAATCATCCACACGATCAAGCCGCACATTCTCCGCCGTATCTTCGGGCAACGCATCCAGCAACCGCTTAGCCTTTAGCACACCCAGCTTCGCTTCCGCCGCCAAGAACTCAACTTCCCGCACGTCCTGGGTTGTCGTCCCGTAAGACTCACGCAATAACGCCTGGCTCACCAACGCCCACTCATTCGCCAGCCGCGCCGCCTCCTCAGGCTCCGACGCCACCGCACGCAGCGCCGCCATCTCCAACCCACGCTGATCGTAATAGAGTCGGCTGCGCAACCACGCGATCCGCTCGGATTCCCCCGCCCCCACCTCACTAAATAGTTCCCCATCAAGACGCTTAGTCAGCAGCGACATCGCCTTATCCGATTCACACACCGTCCCCACCAGCCGACGCGCGGGCAGCACGATCTCCACATCCATCGGCACCCCGTCCGCACCGATCTTCAACGACTGGATATTCACCAGCAACACCGCCTGCGCCCGGTACATCGGCGGACTCATCAACGAAAACCCCGCCCCCATCAACACCCCAATCACCACCGCCACCAACACCAACACCCCATGCCGACGTACCGCCCCGACAATAAACCGAGTCTCGAAGACATCGACGAATTGCGGCGGCGGATTGGTTGGATCGGTTGCTGGCATCAACGCATGATACCAACGCTAGGGGCCTCTGAATAACCCCGGCGGAGGCTGCTTTAGCAGCCGTGATGGCACGGAGTCACACCCATTGAAAGGTTATTCAGAGGCCCCGCTAAACACTCACGGGCTAATCAGGCCGTACTCAACGCCTGCGCCGCCGCATCATCGCAGTCCCCACGCAAGTGCCGAGTAATATCAATGCCCCCGGCTCCGGCAGCTCCGCGACAGGGTCCGGGTCTGGCTGCGCAGGCGGTGGCTCAAACCTGTTAGACCAAGAATAAACGGGCGATCTCAAACGGTCGCGCAGCACCCGCCTGCGATCAAAGCTGGGTGAGGTCAATAGGCCTTGCTCACGAAGAAGATCAAATTGCTCGTAACTATTCAAGATGCGGGTCGCCCCCTCCGGGCCATCGCCAATCAGCCATATCTTTGTCCCGTCCGCCAGCAGCCACTCATGGGGAGATCGATCGACCGAAGGCCCACCAATAGGTTCCGCCACCTCCCGGATAACCTGCGACATCAAGGGCAACACGCCCGGCGAAATCGTCACGTCAAACTCAGCCACCTCGCCTTCCGCAGTCAACATGATCGACAGATTCCCCGCCGTGTCATCGGTCAGCGTCAGCCGACCAATCGTGGTCGTGCCGATGTCGGTCTTCGCAATGTCGAACCAACTCACATCCAACTCGTCGGTGCCGAACGCATACCCATCGCCCCCGACATCCCCCGCACCGCCGGCGGTTGAACCGACGACATACGTATCAAACGCCAACTCGGGGAACAGGGAAACCAAAAATGGATGCGGCACCTCGTTGTCCGTGCCGTTGGCGTGTTGGTAGATACTCCCCGCCGTCAGTTCCAACAGCCCCGCCGCAGCCGTCCAGTCGGTGTCGGTCGTCACCTGCATGTCGTAGGTCGTATACCCCGTCAGCACCGCCGAGTTGTCCACCGGCAACAGGTCAAACGTGATCGACGCCCAAGCAGGACAAGCACTGAACATCACCATCGAAACCGTCGCCGCCGTCATAGTCTGTCCAAACATGGCCTTGCTCCTTCTGTCCGAAAAAAGGTGTCGACTATAACAATTACTCAAATCGACTCCCGACCCCTTTTCCCTCCCCGACTGTATCCCAACCAATAAATAACTTACAGATCAGGTTTTTCATCGGATTCTCCAGTTTGGTCATAGTACCGGTCTCTTGTAGACCACAGTGCGTTGTAGGTTGAAGTCAGCGATACGGGGTCGTAAAGCTCCTCATTTGAAAATCCGGCAACATGCCCGTCTGCGAAGCTGATATTTGTCTCACCCTTCGCAACAAAGGGATTGTTGACGCTACCGTGCCTCGAATAATCGATGTCCCAGGGAATGATGTACTTATAACGAGGCCGCGGCTGCGAAATGATGTCACTATACAAGTGCCTTCGATAATCCGCATCTGCCCGAACACCACCATTAAATCGATCACTGGGTCGGCCGTTCAGGCCCGCAAATTGTGTAACCCAATTAGTGCCACACCGCCGTTCGGCGTTGCTTTCAACGAAAAGCATCAATTGATCGAGCTTGTCAGACCCAACATCAAAGTGATCGCCATACTCACACACAGTGTAAGGGCCTACATCAGACCTCCAATCTTTATACTTAACCAGACCCATTCCATTGGCCCAATGATTCTGTTCATACGAACGCAATTCATTTTCATCCGCCTGCGGACAGCGAACAATCCCGTTAACCGCTTCTTTTAAGGATTGCCCTTTGTGCTTGGCATGCTCCCATGTCTCCCACTGCACATCATCCGTGTACAGTCCAAGCCGCTTATTATCACACCACAAACTGAGTTCGGGGCGACCTCCACTGGCCACCTCAACATAAATGATACTTTGTGGAAAAAACCTGCCTTTATTGTCCACGGCATATTGCTGCGCGGCTAACCCAAGCTGTTTGAGATTGTTTTTGCACGAATAGGAGCGTGATTGGTTCCGGTTGCCCCTAAGCGCCGGCAAAAGAAGCATAAAGAACAATGCCAACACCGCGCACCCTACCAGCACGTTGATGACGGTCTTGCCCGAGTCCCTAGATTGTCTGTTCCCAACCGGCATCGTGGCCCCCAATCGCCCCCGGTAAAAGGCCTGTGTCGCAAGCGACCCTCACAAGATAACCATGGCTGGATACCCCGTCAACCATTTTTTTCTCAGAACGCCGAATAATTGCCCCCCCGGAACCCGCCCCCCCAGATCCTGGACCCCAGACCCAAAATCAATACGCCCCCTTACCCAACACCACCGCCCCGACCGTCCTCGCAAGCAGGTAGATATCAAGCCACGGCGACCAGTTGCGGATGTAGTAGGTGTCCATCAGTTCTTGCACACTGACATCGCCCTCGCTGCGAGCGGAGACCTGCCACATGCCGGTGAGGCCGGGCAGGACGCTTCTTCGGATGGTGCGGAAGCGCGGGCTGAATCGTGCGAGGTGGTAGTGCGGGAACGGGCGTGGGCCGACCAGGCTCATCTCGCCGACCAGGACGTTCCAGAGTTGAGGCAGTTCATCCAGACTCGTTCGGCGAAGGAATCTGCCGACGCCGGGTAGGACACGGGGATCGTCTTTGAGTTTGCAGAAGCGCTTCCACTGCTCGAATTTTTCCGGGTCGTTTTCAAGGTAGGTGTGCAGGCGTTCATCGGCATCGGGGTACATGGTCCGCAATTTCCAGATGCTGAACGTCTTGCCGCCGAACCCGACGCGGGGCTGACGGAACAGCACCGGGCCGTGGGGGCTGACGATCTTGATCCACAAAGCAAACATCGCAAGCAGCGGCAGACTCACGATAAATAAATGCACACCCAGGATGTAGTCAAGCGTGCGTTTGAGCATCCAGTTCCGCCGGGGGAACAGATTCTTCTTGACCTCAAGCCCGACGACGCCGCCGAGGTCGCGTGACGAAACCCACAAACTCGACAGCCCGACCAGGTCGGGGATTAAAATCACCCGCGCAAAAGGCAGGCGTTGACAAAGATGCGCCGTCTTGGTGGCTCCCATCCCCGGCATGGCGATCAGCGCGGTCCGGCATATCTTCGACTGCTTCTTCGCACGCGACAAAGGCCCAAGCACCGGCACGCCCGACACCTCCGTCGTCCACGTTTCAGGATTGTCGTCATACACCGCGATCGGCACAAAACCAAGCTCCGGCTCGCGCTGCAACACACGGGTCACCATCTGCCCGGTCTTCGCCGCACCCAGGATCACCACCGGCATCCCCCAGGCACCCGCCATCCGAAGCAGCTTCCGCGACAACGCCTCGAACACCGGACCCAGCACCGCCGCAAACAGGAACGTCAACAGCAACACGCCGCGCGACGGGTCAGCCTTGACCACCGCATAATCCCAGCCGATCAACAAAACGAACACCAGTGCGACAGTATGAACCCGCCTGCGCAAGCGCTCCACCGAGTTCAGGCCATACCCGGGGTATAGGCCTTGAAAGTAAAAGATAATTGGCAGGATCATCATCCCCGCCGACAGTGAACTGTACTCACCCCGCCACAGCCCGCCTTGCAGCAGCTTGAATTCCGTCGTCCGCCCGATCACATCAAACAGAACGCGCAACCACGTCCCCAGCGCCAACGCAAACTGCATCGCCACCACGTCTGTCAAAAACAGCACCAACCCAGCCCAACGGACCCGCCGAAACGCTAATGGATCGCGAGCAGGCGGCCGCCGCAGCCTCCGCCGGGTCGGCGTGCTGGTCACGATCTGCACAGCCGGTTGGGCTGTCGGCGATGTGTGTGTAGCCGTATCGCTGAGGGTCATATCTATCGCGTTCCCACGCCGATCCGTGCCATCCTTTGCAGCCAAACGAGCACAAGCCGCAGTCTATTGCCAGTGTAAACCGGACGGGATTGATGTCAACAAACCTTGGCAAAAAAGCGGGTTATCAACCGCTGGGGCACGATTATCTGTTAAGAATCTAACCCGAGCACCCCAACGCCGTTACCATGTTGGGCCGTGCCACAAGACCCCCCGCCAAACGCCGCGAACACCCCTCAATGACCCGCCTGCTCTCTCGGCTATGGCTCAGCTCAACCCAAAGGGTCATGACCCTCAGCGGCGCGGGCATGGCGCTGGCACTTCTCGCCGACGTCCTGATCGCACGCCGCCTGGGATTCACCGCCACCACCGACGCGCTACTCATCGCACTGACACTCCCGCGCCTCATCGGCACCGTCGGCCGGGACGCCACAAAGTTCAGCCTGATGACCGTCTTTATCGAAACCCACAAACGCGACGGCAACGCCGCCTTCTCCGACCTGGGCGCACGGGTACTCAACCTCTTCCTGATCATCGGCCTGATACTGACCTGCGCCGCCCTGCTCTTCGCCGGGCCGATCGTCTCCGTCATCGGCTGGGGTCTGGACCCCGCGGGCCGGGAGCTTTCCGCCACGCTGCTTCGGCTCGCCGCCGGGATCGCCACCTTCGCGCTTGGCTCAGCGGTCCTGGAAGTCATGCTCAACAGCCACAAGCACTTCACCATCACCGCCATCCGTAACGCCATCGCACCCACCGTCGTCATCGCCGCCACACTGGCGACCTGGCGCAACGATGCGCAAGCCCCCTACTTCATCGCGGCCGCGTTCACCGTCGGCTATGCGTTGTACTTCCTGCTCCTGCTCGTCAACGTCTGGCGTCGATTGGGGATCAGGCCCAACCTTAGCCGTTGGCCCGGCCCAAAGACATTCAACAAACTGCGCGGCACCCTCGGTTACCCGTTAGCCGGCTTCGGCATCAGGCAAACCGCGCGGGTCATCGAACGTGCTATCGCGTCGCTTGGCCCCCAAGGCTCCGTCGCCGCCTACTACTACGCCTACCGCCTGCTCGCCGCCATCCAAAACCTCGTCGGCGTCTCCGTCGCATTAACCAGCCAACCCAGACTCACCGAACACGACCTCGATGGCAACCGCACACAATTCAACAAAGCACTTCGCCAACGCATCGGCATCATCCTTCTGATCAGTATCCCCGCCGCAGCACTGCTCATGCTCCTGCACCGCCCGATCGTCACACTGCTCTACAGCCAAGCCAGCCTCAGCCCCGAAAGACTCCGCGACGCCACAGCCGTCCTCTTCATACTCGGCCCCGCCGCCATCTTCTACTGCCTCACACCCGTCCTTAACTCCGCACTCTACGCTCAAAAACGCTACGGCGCAGTCCTCTATAATATGTGCCTCGCTGCAAGCACCAACGTCCTGCTCGCCTTCGTTCTGTTCAACTGGCTGCAACTCCCCGGCATCGCATGGGCCGCCGTCATCACCGCAGTCCTTTCGGTCATCAACCTCCTGTGGCTGCTCACACGCACGACTAGCACACAATCACAAACACCCGCCACATGAACCCATCCCCGGCCAAACCTCCGTCCAAACCCCCGGTCAAATCCCCGGCAACTAAACACCTGGTCATCGCCGGCGTCACCCGGGCCGGGACCACCTCGCTATTCAATTACCTCGGCGACCACCCCAACGTACAACCATCGACCATCAAAGAGACACGCTTCTTCCTGAAGTGCGACGAGCTGCGACGCATGCACCGCTTCGAGGATGGGCCTGATTCCTACGACAAGTATTTCCCCGACTGCCCCAACGATGCGATCCGACTCGAAGCCACCCCCGACTACCTTTTCTGTCCCGCAGCACCTCAACGCATCGCAGACACACTGCCCGAGGCGCACATCGTCGTGATCCTGCGCGACCCCATCAGCCGACTGATCTCCTGGCGACGCTACGCCATCCAGAACGGCCAGCTCGATCCCGACACCACCCTCACCCACTACATCCAGACACAGTTCGACGCCGACACCGCCTGCAAAGACCTGCCCCAGCACCTACGCGCCCTTAAAGAAGGCCGCTACACCCAATACCTCTCAACCTGGATTAAAACATTCGACCGCTCCAGGCTGACCGTCTGCCACTACAACGACCTGCTTAACGACCCCACCAAAGTCACCCGCCGCATCTGCGAAAATATCGGGATCGACCCCGCGTTTTATAACAGCTACACCTTCGCCATCCACAACGAATCAAGAACCGTCCGCTGGCCAAAGATCCAGTCCGCCTACCGCTCACTGATCTGGCGGATCAAGCCCTTCATCCACGACAAACCCGCCACCCGTGCCGCCCTAAAAAAACTGCGCCGATCGACCGACTCTGCTTTAGGACGCACCGGTAAAACGAGCTTGTCTCACCCAGTAGACAGCAGCGAACTCACGCCCGACGACCGCAAGCGCCTGGAAGACTACTACCAACACGAACCCGCAGCACTCGCAAAAATACTCGACCTCCCCAACTGGCGGTGGTAAGCCACCACCCATCACGACACCCACCGCCGGGTCAAATACCCCGCCCCGTGGTAAGATGCCCACCTGATCCACCCGATTACCTCGAAGTCATCCATGAGCATCCAAAGCACAGCACGGTCACTACGCAATAAAATCAACAGCGTCTTCGCAGGCAAAGCGGGCAGACGCCACGCCGCCGTCGGCCCGGCGCACCTCTGGCAGATGAAACGCCGGTTCCAGATCGACTTCCTCAAGCAGCAAAACCTCGAACCCCGCCACCGCCTGGTCGATATCGGCTGCGGCACACTCCGCGGCGGCATCCCGCTGATCAAGCTCCTGGACACCGGCCATTACACCGGCATCGAGGTCCGCGAAGACGTCCTGGAACTCGGCCGAGATGAGCTACGCGAAGCGAAGCTTGAAAACAAAAATCCCGAATTGATCCACTGCCAGGCCCTCTCCTCGCTGGAACTTGAACACAAAGCCGACTACATCTGGGCCTTCGCCGTACTCATCCACATGGACGACGACGCACTGAACGGCTGCCTCTCGTTCGTCTCCCAACACCTCGCACAAGGCGGCTCGTTCTTCGGCAACGTCAACATCGGCGAAAAAGACAACGGCAACTGGCAAGGCTTCCCCGTCGTACACCGACCCATGAATTGGTACGCACAGACCGCCGAACGCTTCGGCCTCGTCCCCGTCGATGTCGGCTCACTCCTGGAACTCGGCCACGACGACGGGAGGCCCGAACCAAAGTCGCGCAGGATGCTGAAATTCACACACATCGATAACGACCGGGGCGAGTAACCATGCCCCCGCCCGCACCCGATATCCCCGCGCCTAACACCCTCCAGCGCGGGTCCGAGACGATCCGCGCCATGCTCGTCGGCGCACCCAAGGCCGGCACCACCAGCCTCTACCGCTACGCCGTACAACACCCCAACCTCCTGGGCCACCCACAACGCGAGCTGTCGTACTTCTTCAGCAACGAAGAATACAACAGCGGCTACGACGCCGCCACCGCCAAGTATTTCCCTTCGCCCACCGCCGAAAAAGCCCTGCCCCTCGCCAAGCACGTCTTCACCATGTACTCACCCAGCGCGATCACCCGACTCAAAGAACACAACCCCCACACCCACGTCTTCGCACTACTACGCGACCCGGTCCGCCGTGCGTATTCATCCTTCTGGTACGCCAAACGCAGGGGCTGGGACACCGCCAAAACCTTCGAGCAGGCGATCCAATGGGAAGCCGACCAGACCACCGGCGACGACTGGCTAACCAACCGCGACCGCATGCACCTGCACGTCGGCATCTACCACCCGCACATCAATAACCTGCTCGACACCTTCGGCAAAGACCAAGTCCACATCTTCCTCACCGACGACCTGGCCTCCGACGCCGCAAAACTATGCCGATCGATCTACCAGGCAACAGGCGTCGACCCCACCTTCACCCCCGACCTGATCCAGAACCACAACACCGCCTCCGCCGCACGCAGCGAACCCGCAGCACGCGCACTGGCTAGCGTCTTAAAATCTAAAAACCCACTCAAGCGAGCTATCCGCAAACTGATCCCCCACAGCCTCGCCCGACGCACTCGACACGCACTACTCGCCCTCAACGAAAAACCCTTCACCCCCCCACCGATGAACGAGGACACCCGGCGAAAGCTCATCGACCACTTCGCCCCCCACAACGAACAACTCGCACAACTGATTGGCCGTGATCTAAGCATATGGAGCCGGGGGACCGGGGGGAACCGAGCATGACACCAACCCCCGACACCACATACCCCTGCCCCCCCCGGGTAGATCTGACTCGCCCTACGATTGGCTGCCAGGCAAGCCCCTACCTGTTCGGGTTCATCCTGATAATCACCGCGCTTGTCCCGCTGGAAAGTTTCCTGGTCACCATCGCCGCAAGACTTCACACACCCGAACGCATCCTGTTCGGCCTACAGTTCGCCATCGAAGCATCGGTCTACCTGATCCTCATCGCACTCGTACCCGCCCGGCTTGCGATCCGTCGCAGATTCGTCCGCACACCCATCGACGCCCCCCTGCTGGTAATCCTCGCCATCGTCTCGCTCACCGTCGCCATCAACGACGCACCGCTCGTCGGCAGCCTGATGAACCTGCGCTCGACACTGCGCTACGTCGCGGTCTTCTACCTGGTCGTAAACATCGGCCTGACACGCAAGCAAGTCCACACGCTGCTTAACGTAATCCTCATTTCAGGCGCTATCCAAGTCCTCGCCGGGCTGATCCAATGGGTCGCGGGCTACAATCTCAAAGTCTGGATGCTCCCACACACAGTTAGCATCGACTTCGCAGGTCAGACGCGCAACTTCGCCATCGTTCAGCGCGGCCGAGAGATCGGCAGCCTCTTCGGCACGCTCGGCGACACCCTCTACTACGGCCTGTTCCTCCTGGTTGTCCTCGCCGTCGCACTCCCACGCATACGATGGTCCCGCCCCTGGCTTATCGCCTGTCTCCCAGCACTCATCCTCGCGACCGCCTATTCCTATTCACGCGCCGCCGTCATCGTCACCGCGCTGACCCTCGTTGCATACATCGGACACTGGCTGGGCGCACGCAAAGTCGCCGCCGCCTGCTGCGCCGCACTGGCGCTTGGCCTCATCCTGCTCGCAGGCTCCCTGCTCATCGAGTCAAACGCAGACTCCTACCGCCACCCGCGCCAGGGAAGACGCTCCATCCTAAATAACATGACCAACATCTTCTCCGGCGAATACCTCCAACGATCAAAACGCCAACGCCTGGGCACACTACTCGGCGTCACACCCACCACGCTCATCAACGCACCGATCCTCGGCTACGGCCCAGACCAAATACACACACTCACACAACTCAACCAGGAACCTAAAACCCATCTATACAAATCCCTGACCAAGGAAGGATTCGAGGACGTCTACTGGATCGCATTGCTCTGCTACACAGGGATCGCTGGGGTAATCGCTGTGCTCTGGCTTGGCG
>JAJRRS010000173.1 GCA_024279275.1 Planctomycetota bacterium
CAATACTACAGGTCTTGAGCGTCTCGCTATTCGAGAAAACCCCGTTAATACAGGTGTTTTCACGCCCGGGCGGCATAACTCAAACCGACTCATTCGCTAACCAGTTGGTATTATTCGACTAACGTTGGGACAGTAGTGATGGCTTTTGTAAAAAAGCCTTTATAGAGGCACATGAGGAATTCAGAGCAGAGGCTGAATCAGGCACGAGTACGACCTGTGAATAATCTGCTGTAGGGTGCTTTGGCTGAGCGAGGGTTGGTGAATCGGCCTGAGCCAGAGTGATGGGAGAACCCAATAGGGTTTGCCCTGACTGCGGGGGTGGGAACAGGGTTATCGGGTCATGAGGGATGGATTGGTATAGAGGGCGGTGGGATGGAAATTTCTGGGTAGACCCGGGCCGGGCTTGGCCCCTTGCTTGATTTGGCCGAAAGGGGTACAAATGGGGCATCTCCCATCCGGCCAGATACCCCGACACAGGGTTTAGGCCGAACCGCCAGGACAATCAGGCCGTGTCTCGGAGCACGGCGGATCGGTTTTTAGGTCAGGTGGAGGGGGGTAACAGTATGGCGGGTGTGCATTAAACAGAGATTGCACAAGTCATGCTGCCGGAGGTTTAGCACAGCGGTGCCGGGTATTTGTGACCGGCATGGGGTCGATGGACCCGTGGACGCTGGAGATCCAAACAGCCCAGGCGTCGGAGAAAGGGCGTCAGCCCGAGCCAGGGGCGTATCCCAAGAGGTCGAACTTGCGTTAACGTAACCCTTGGCCAAGGTCGGCTTGTATTGGGTTAGAGACGCACCCCGTTGGACATAATTTTGTTGGGGCAGAAAAGCCCCTGAGCCGTTTCTGGCACGAGCCGGATCGGCGAAGTCTTTTTTATCATTTGGCTTGGCGTTACGGATGAGCCGTGACGCCCCCACGAGCGACATCTATGCAAACTGCGACCGGGATCCTCGAGATTGGAAAGCGAGCCGATGGCCGGCTGCGCCAATTGGACCAGACCTACATCTCTGCCCCGGACGACCCGGTGGTGTTGGCTAAGGACATCGACCGATTCGGTCTTCGTTCCGGGCTGCTGCTGGAAGTCGAGCTGGGCAAGCCGATGGGCGGCGGCGGAGCGAATAATCAGCAGCCGCAGGGCCGAAAGGGCAAGGGCAAGCACCGCAAGGTCAAGAGGCCTAAGTTCGACGCGATCGCGCCCAATGCGCTGCGGGTGAACAGGGTGATCTCGGTGGAGGGCGAAGACCCCGACGAGTTTCTCAAGAATACGCGGAAGTTTGAGGATCTGACGACGGTGGACCCCGAGCCGAGGATGACCCTTGAGTATCCGGATTGTCCCCCGGCGTGCCGATTGATCGACCTGTTTTGTCCGATCGGGTACGGGCAGCGCGGCATGATCGTCAGTCCGCCGAAGGCTGGTAAGACGACGCTGCTTCAAAATATCGCCGCCTCGTGTGAGAAGAATCACCCCGATGTCATCACGATCGCTTTGCTGATCGACGAACGGCCCGAGGAGGTCACGGACTTTCGACGTAACGTGCCTTGCATCGTCTGGGCTTCCAGCAACGACCACACACCCGAGCGGCACTGCGCGATGGCGATGCTGGCGATCGATCGCTGCAAGCGCTGGACGGAGATGGGCAAGGATGTCCTGGTCGTGATGGACTCGCTTACCCGGTTGGGTCGTGCGTTCAATACTGCGCCGGGGATGCAGAACACGGGCCGGACACTTTCGGGTGGTTTGGATGCCGGGGCGTTGGCGATCCCCAAGCAGCTCTTCGGTGCCGCGCGGCGCTTCGAGGAGGGCGGGTCACTGACCATCATCGCCACCGCGTTGGTTGATACCGGCAGCCGAGGCGACCAAGTCATCTTCGAGGAGTTCAAGGGCACCGGCAACATGGAGCTGATCCTCGACCGCAAGGTTGCTGAGCAGCGGCTATTCCCCGCGATCGACCTCGCCGCCAGCGGCACGCGTAAGGAAGACAAGCTGATCCCCGAGCACGAGCTGAACACGATGAATGCGTTGCGCCGTCGCCTATTGAACATGCCACCGCCTCAACAGATCGAGCAACTGCTCAAGGCTTTGGAACGGTTCAAGACGAATGCTGATTTGGTGGGGAATCCGCAGTCTCCCGGTGCGGCGCCGACGCCCGAGCAGGAGGCGCGTGGGCCGCTTGGGCCGGGTCGGCGCAAGCAGCGGACGGGGACGATCTGAGTATTGACCTGTCAATACGAAGCGATGTGACTTGTCGCGACGCTACGCCGAAATGGCTTTCTCGAAGATCTCACCCAAAGTGATATTGTCCGACCAGACCTCTTCGAGGTTTAGGCTATATCGCCGCTCTAATTCCTGTGCAAAGGTCTCAATCTCCATCACGTCACCCAGAGACGAGTCCGGTGGACTGGTGGCACGGTAGATATCCATGATCAGGTCGTCCGGCCGGAACACCAGGTATCGCTTTTTGGGGAGTGCGAATGAATCCACGAAGAGGCGAAGGAACTCACGTATGTCATTCTTGGGCGTGGAAGGGAATCGCTTCCGCCAATCTGTTCCCGCGCAGGGCCGATTCAACAAAGGCCGGAGGCCACGCTGTCGCATGATCTCGCATAGGGTGCCTACTGCGAGTCCAAGCGTGATTACGATGATGAAACCCCACCACATGAGAAGCTCCCAATCAGATGGTTCGCTAGGCTTTCCCGCCGATTGTCCCTATTTGTGAGTGGTAGGTCAATAGATCATTTACGTCAGTGATTCACCGTTTCAAGGAGGGATCTGACTGCCTCTTTTGGTTCGCCAGCTGCGCAGACGGCGCTGCTGACCGCGATGCCTTGAACGCCTGCGTCGGTAAGTTCATCAAGGTTCGCCGTGGTGATACCGCCGATGGCGAGGTGGGGGAGTTGGTTCCAGGCGAGGTATTGTTTTAGGTAGGTTGGGCCGACGATGATGGGTTTGTGTTTGGTGGTGGTGGGGAACATGGGGCCGACGCCGCAGTAGTCGGCGCCGTCGGCGTGGGCTTGTTTGGCTTGTTCGAGGTTATTGGTGCTGACGCCGATGAGCAGTTGGTTGCCGACGAGTTTGCGTGCTTCTTTGCAGGGGAGGTCTGTTTGGCCGAGGTGTACGCCGTCGGCGTTGGCGAGTAGCGCGATGTCGGGGCGGTCGTTGAGGATGACGGTGACGCCTTTGGGTCGGCACAGGGCGACGAGTTGTTGGGTGCGGGTCAGGAGTTCGTCGGCGTCGAGATTTTTTTCTCTAAGCTGGATGCAGTCTGCGCCGCCTTGGATGGCGGCGTTAGCCACGCGTAGCCAGTCGTTATCTTTGCAGAGAGATTCGGTGATTAGAACGCAGAGGCGCCATTGTTTGGCTAGGCCGGAGGCTAGTGCGTTGTTGAGTTGTTGTTCTAGGGTGTAGCCTTTATATCGCAGGGATTCGATTGATTGCGCGAAGTCGCAAGCGGATGGGGGGAGGGTTTTTCCAAATTCTTCGAGTGATCGGAGGGCTTCGCTTAGGCGTTTGGCTGCGGCTGCGGCGACGTCGGCTGCGCCGGCGCGGGTCATTTCGTTGTCGGCGGTGATGGTGGTGCCGACGTCGTTGGGTGTGTCGCGCCAGACGGACAGGTCGGGAATCTTGCGCAGTGCGTCGGCGAGGTCGTGTCGCAGTTGCTTGAGTTGTTTTGAGAGGTTTTGATCGTCGAGGATGAAGCGTGCGGCATCTTCCATGACGCGGAGTGCTTCACGGGCGCGGTTGGCGTTGGCGTCGAGTATGCGTTTGACGCCGGGCATGTCAGGGGGCGTCCTTGGGTGTGCGTGGGTGGTAGATCATCCAGAGGTTTCGGCCGTAGATCAGCCAGCCTGCGCCTTGGCCCAGGAACCCGACGATGTCTTTACGCCAGATGAAGTAGGTGATGAGCATGGACGCGCCGAACAGGCTCATCCACCAGAACGAGGTGGGGACGACGGATTGTTTTTTCTTTTCACTGACGAGCCATTGGACGATCATTCGGCCGGTGAAGAGGACCTGGCCGAGCAGTCCGAGCGTGACCCAAGCGATGCCGGCGGGAGTGGAGATATTCAGGAGCTTGAACGTGAAGGCGCGGGAGTCGTCTTTTTGTAGTAGAAGCAGGGCGTAGTTTTCGGGTGAGAGGGATTCTGTTTCCCCGTCGAGGTAGGTGACACGGAAATAGGGAGAGGGGTTGTCGTCGTCGGGCGGCAGGAGTGTGACGGACTCGACCATGGCGGGGGTGTCGTTGATCGTGACACCGAGGGACAACTCGCCTGATCGCAACTGCCATACGAGATAGCTCACGCCCAGCGCGGCGATGAGGAAGAACCCGATGACCATGTACCGGCGTTTCATGGATTCTCCCGCGTAGTGTCTTGATGCGTGATCGTGTCGGTGGAGGAGTCGCGGTAGCGTTTGGTCATCCAGCGCACGGCGAAGAGGTCAAGGAGGCCTGCGGGGCCGCGTGAGAGCAGGCCCATGCCGTACTTGGTTGAGCCGGCGTTTCGTGATCGATGGTTGACGGGGACTTCGATGACCGTTGCGCCGAGCATGCGTGCGTAGGCGGGCATGAAGCGGTGCATCCCCTTGAATTGCAGGGGGAATTGTTTGGCGATTTGCGCGCGGACGACACGAGCGGAGCAGCCGGTGTCACGGACGGGGTCGTTGAGTATCCAGAGTCTTGCTTTGCGTCCGATGAGGCTGCCTATTTTTCGGATGGCGTGGTCGTTGCGGTTGGCGGAGCGGTCGCCCTGGACCATGTCGGCGTGTTCATCGTCGAGTTTAGCGAGCATGGCGGGTAGGTCGGCGGGGTCGTTTTGCAGGTCGGCGTCGAGTGTGGCGATGCAGCGACCGCGTGCGGCCTGGATGCCGGCGTGCATCGCGGCGGACTGGCCTTGTGGGCTTGCCCGGTGCAGGACGCGCAGGAAGGGGTGGTCGGCTTGTAGGGCGTTGAGTTTTGTAAGGGTCTGGTCGGTTGAGCCGTCGTCGATGATGATGAGTTCGGCATCGATGCCCGCGTCGGTCATGGCCTTACTGACCTGTTCGACCAGAGGCTTAACATTGTCCTGTTCGTTCAGTGCGGGGACGACGATTGACAAGGTGGGCTGGTGTTCAGCGGGTGGGGTTGTGGCGATGGGTGAGCTAGTCATGGTCCACCGGGTAACGAAATGGATGGGGCGATCGGGTTGTTGTTGGCTGGGTTCATCAGCGGGCCGCGCGACAGTGGGATGAGTATGACGCTCATAAGGACGACGGCCCAGAGGGACCAGCAGACCATAGCTTTGCCTGGGTAGTGCCGTAGCGCGAAGCGTGTACTCATCACGGTGATCAGCACGAGGCTGACGCTAAGCCCCAGCCAGAAGTACCAGGGCATGGGTGCGACGATGGTTTGGTTGAGGTAGCCGTGCTCGACGAGTGTGGTTTGGAAAAACATCCCTGCAGGGAGTGCGACGGAGGCGGTGGCGAGCAGTGCGAGGTGAGGCCAGCGTGTGATCCGCCAGGTGCGTGTGTGTCGCGCTTCTGCGGAGAGGTCACTGAAGAGCCGCAGGCACTGGCCGATGAGGATGGCGGCTGGGGGGAGGATGGGGAGCAGGCCTGCGAGTCCCTCGCTGCCGGGGCCGGTGACGACCAGGAACAAGACGCACAGGAACCATGCCCATCCGATGAAGACCCGGCGCCTGACGCCAGAAGAGGATGCGCTGAAAGGCTGAATGAGCGACCCGATCAGCCAGAGTGTCCAGGGCATGACCATGACCAGTGCGAGCAGGCCACGGTCGTAGACGACGCGCCCAAAAGTGGTTGGGCTGGCCATGCTGGCAGGCCAGAGTCCGCTGACCCACTGCTCCCAGATGTGCATGTCCTGGCCGTGGACGTACAAAGCCCAGGGCATGACCATGAGTGCGGCGATGAAGGTGGAAGCGACCAGTCCCAGGAGGTGGCTGATGCGATTGGGGCACATGATCGAGATGACGAGGATGGGCAGGAGTATGACGGGTGTGGCGGTGACGCCGCCGGTGAGTACCGCCATGCCCAGGGCGAGTCCGCAGATGATCCACCCGATTGCTTGTCGTGGGAGTGAGGGCGATGGGCGCAGCGGTCGCAGCGCCCACATCGCGGAGGCGACGGCGAGTGTTTCTAAACCGACCAGCGGCATGTCCGGTGAGCCGGCGCGTGCGGCGAGGATGAGGACGGGGCATGCGAGCAGGGTGAGTGCGGCGAAGGAGGCTGTTTTTAATCCGCCGACGGAAAACCCGGCCCAGAAGACGGCGGCGATGGTGAGCAGGCCGAAGGCCGCGGTGACCAGGCGCATCTGGTAGGCGAGTTGGGCGTCGGTGGTGGTCAGGGGGTCCAGGGATGAGAACGCCAGTTGATTGATCCAGACGATCCCGGGCGGCTGGTTGAGCTGGGGTTGTCCTTGTGAGATCGGGACGATGGATTCGAGTGTGATGTCGCCTTTATATATGGCGTGGCGGTAGTGCCAGGATTCGGAGGAGAGTTGGAGGCTGTCCGCCTGTGCATCGTTGAGGGGGCTGTCGGTTTCCAGGTAGGTGTAGAGCGGGATGGCGGAGATCGCCAGGAGTGCCAAGAGGATCATCCACGCCATGGACCGGTCGCGGATCGGCGCGGGGCTGGCGGGGGGTTTGGATTGAGGCGTGGCGGATAAGGCGGGGGAGGGTGCGGCGGCCTGGTTAGCGACGGGCGTACGGTCCGGGCGTTGTTCGCTGGGAGGTCGCGCGGTGGGTAGCGGATCGCCTGGTGGGTTTGCCGGGGGGCTTACCGGGGGCGTGGGGGTGTCCGTCGTTTGTGCGTCGGTGGACGCGGGTGACGGTGGCACGGGTTGATTGGTATCGGTCGGCATCGTGGGGTGTAGCGGGTGATGAGGTTTATGGGAATTGGACCCGGTATTCTAATCGGGTGCCCCGGCGTGTGCGAGCGGGGGTATGTGTTGAAAAAAGGGTTGGGTATTTAGGGTTGAGGGGTTGGGAGAGGGTGTGTTTTCGGATACCCAAGCCTTCGCTGCGATCAGGCTCGGCGTTGGGGGGGGGATTCAAGTGGGGGAGAACCGCGGCAACTTCGCAGCCTGCGGTTTTTAGAGCAACTCGCGTCATTTTTCTCCTAACGAGCCGCGACCGTAAGGGAGCGGGATTCCCGTGTGTCCGCACCCTTACGGTCGCGGTTCGTTGAGACAAATGAAAATTGTTTCTGCAAATTGCTCTAGGTGAGGGTGGCGGGGCAGTTTGAGAGGGATTGTTGTAGTTGTTTGAGGTGTGTTTGGACCCGTTGGCGATGATCCTGATCCAGAGGCTGTTGGCCGAAGCGGATTTGGTAGAAGATGTCGGTGAGTGCGGCGACCGGTGCCATGTGTTGGGGGTGGTTATGGGTGAGATGCAGCGCGTAATCTTTGGGGTTCTGCCATGCGGGCCTGACGTAGCCGTGCTCGGCGAGCAGGGCGTTCATATCGATGTAGAAGGCGAGTTGCCTGGCGAGTTCGCGTTGTTGTTCGGGTGGTAGCGAGGTGAGTTTTAGTTTTACCAGCCGCCTGCGTCTGATGTAGACGACTCTTAAGAGTGTGGCGGCGAGTATGGCGGCGAGGCCGGCGGAGCCGACGGCTTTGGTGGTGTTGGCTTTGTCGAGCCTCCATGCGGTGGGGAGCGTTTTTACGAAGGCGACGGCTTGGCCCAGGATGCTGTCGGGGCCTGTGGTGAGGCTTCGGATTTTCTGGTTGAGGTTAGCGAGCAGGTTGTGTCGTGTGCCGACATCGTAGGCGACGACGGATCTGATCCATCCGAACTCGACGTATTCGTATGCTTCGCGGAGTGTGGTGAGCCAGGTGCGGTTGTTACGATCTTCTCGGTCGATTTCCTGTGCGGGTGTTGCGTCGTAGCTGCGCCAGCCTCTTTCGGGGCCAAGGTTAATTTCGGTCCATGCGTGGGCGTCGTTTTGCCTGACAACGTAATAGCCGCCGATCTGGTTGAACTCGCCGGCGCGGAAGCCCGTGATAACGCGAGCCTGCATGCCCAGCGAGCGTGTCATGGCTGTGAGTGCGGAGGCGAAGAGTTCGCAGTGGCCTGTGCGGTGGACGAACATGAACTCGATGATGGGTTCCTGGTTCTGGCTTAACCGAGGCCCGGAGAGCCGGTAGGAATAGGTGTTTTTCAGGTGGTTGGCGAGTACTTGTGCGATGCGCCCGTCGTCTTTGGTGTAGGGTGCGTCTGGGTCTCGGTCCAGGCCGTGCTCCTTGAGGATGCTAAGAGCGTAGTCCCGGACCCGGTCGGTTTGTATGGACCAGCCGCGTGCGTACCGCCTGCGGTTGAAGGTGGGTGTGGTCGTGGGCTGCATGATCGCGGTACCGACGTGGTTGGGTTGGCCCAGTCTCAGATATTTCTGGTCCAGGTTTTTGACAGGGGGGTTTGGCCAACGCAGGTCATAGACCACGGCGCCCATGACCGAGCCGCCGGAGGATAGCTGGAGGTCTTCCTGGCTGAAGATAACGGAGGCGATGTGGTTGCTCTGGAATTGGGTGATGGGCAGGAGCGTGAAGAGGTTGCGGTGGCCGATCTGTCTGAGTGTGACGCGGGCGTGCATGGTCTGGGAGGTAGCGGGGATTTGGGCCAGTTCGATGCCGCGGTTGCGGATCGTGATCCGGCGGTCGGATTCGATGGCGTCCTGACCGCGTTTCCATGTGCGTGTCGTTTGATCGTAGATATCTAACGAGGCACCGCGCATGAGCCATGAGCGTGTGCCGACCGGTTCGCCGAACATCTCGATGCGGACGTTCATCACCGGCTCGTTGCTGCCTTGCGCGATGGGTGGGCCGTCGAGCCTGACCTGGGGGCTGAACCCGACTTGCCGGGGGCGCAGCACGCCTTCATTAAGGCCGGAGAGTGTCAGGTCTTTGGATCGGGGTATCAGGATGAAGACGGCGACGGCGGTGGAGGCGGAGACAAAGGCAATCATCGTGGCGGCGGATCTGAGTTGCCAGCGATAGCCCTTGCCGACCACGGGCTTGGGGCGTGTGGCACGCTTTTTGTCGGTGGCGGCGCGGCGGTTGGCTTCGTAGACACGGTCACGGCTGCTCTTGAGTTGGAATATCAGGAGTGTCATCATCGCCACGACGCAATAGAGTCCCAGCAGCACCCCGTAGAGGATGGAGACGCTCAGGACACTTGCGCCGATCATCTGCAGAAGGCTGAGTATCAGCAGTTGCCCGTACTCGCGGTTGGTTTTTCGGCCAAAGAGGATCGAGGCCTGCAGCCACATGGTGGAGTGGCCCATCGTGACGATCATGTTCGTCTGGGTCAGTGCGAAGGTGGCGAACATCCAGCCGAAGGCGGCCAACGCGGTGATGTTGACCAACCACCGGGGCAGGGGTCGGCCCCAGGGGCTGTCGGTGATGTAGCGGGAGAGCACGACCAATGAACCGGCGATCAGCAGCATCCCCGGGTTGGCTTCGGCGTAGCAGAACGTCAGGATCCCCAGAAGGATCTGGTAGAACGCGATACGGCTGAATGTCTGGTTGAGGTCCATGCGTTGTTGTAAAAAATGCCAGATGAGTTCGATCGGTTATCAGAGCGTACCCCGATCAGGGGGGAT
Organism: Planctomycetota bacterium; assembly: GCA_024279275.1. Classification (GTDB taxonomy): domain Bacteria; phylum Planctomycetota; class Phycisphaerae; order Phycisphaerales; family Phycisphaeraceae; genus JAJRRS01. The sequence continues at coordinate 9,593 of JAJRRS010000173.1, forward strand.
CATGATGTCGTTAGCGTTCGATGTTTCGGGTTAGTGCGTTGTGTTGAAGTCCACCTGCCTTTGCCGGGCACGTTGAGGATAGAAGCCAACTCATGGCCGGGGCCTTTGTGGTTAGTCGTGTCATTGGGCCGAACGATGACGGTCGGCGCAGCGGGCGGGGCGGGTGGGTTTTTAAGGATGTCTGTGAGGTCCAGGCGTGCCAGGGTGTCCAGCAGGCGTGTGCGGTGCGCCTGGTTGTGGTTCATGGGGACGGGGGGTGACGCGATGCCAGCAACGGTAAGCCCGACGTGGATGCCGTGGAGGTAGGCTTCGCGGATCAATGAACCGGTGAGGTTGATTGCTTCTTCCTGAGCGTCGCGCCAGGGTGAGTCGGTGGGTTCTGCGGCGGGTGTGTGTGATGTGGTGTGTGTGTTCAGGTCCAGGAGGATCATCATCCTGGGAGGTCTGGGCTTGGTCATTTCACGCGACACCAGGTTGTTGGTTCTTGCGGAGTGTTTCCAATCGATGAGTTTGTAGTTGTCGCCGGGGCGGTAGGGGCGAAGCCCGAAGAACTCATCCATGCCGCCGCCGCGGTCGGTGTGTTTGGCGTTACTGATGTCGGTGCTGGATAGTGATAACGCGGTCTGGCGGTTAAGCCGGCGCAGCGGTGGGTAGATCAGGACTTCGGCGGGATGCTTGAAGTGGACGGCCTTGCGTAGGATTCCAAAGGGGAAGCCCGAGCGGATGATGATTTTCTCGAACTTCAGTATTCCGCGACGGACAGGCCAGCAGGGAGCCTCGGCCTGGATCGATTGGCCAGGTCCCAGGTGCAGGACCCAACCGAAGGGTCGGCCGTTGAGCCTGGGGGGTGTCTCTTCCAAGGGTCCAGTGGTTTGTCTGGCACGTCTGCCCATGCGGTGGCCGGCCCACGCCTCGATGATCTCGATACTAAAACAGGGTATGTTTGATCGGTTGGTGAGGTAATGGCGGAGTATCAGAGGCTCACCCGCCACACCACGGGACGGCGCCAGCCGTTGGACCTCGATGCTGTTGAGTGTAATCAGAGCCGCGATCAGTGAAACACCAAAGGCACCGAGCACCAGGCCCAGTGTCCAGAACAGCAGGTTCGCCTGTGTGTAGAACGCGGCGAACGTGATCAGGGCCGTGACCATCAGGTAGATCAGGCTCCCGGGGCTAAGTTGGATTCGACCGAACGACCTGTCCATCACTCCTCCATGGCCTGATCGAGGTGTAATACCAATCCCATTAAGTTCTCGTGCGTCTACGAACTGTGAACTATATGTGCCGGCTCCGTTTAGCCCGGTCGCTTGCGACCGGTACTGGCCGCAAGCGGCCAGGCTAAGCAACCCATGTCCCCGAAACCCCAGTTCGACCTACGGTTGAAGGCACGAGAAGCTTTCGGGATTGGTATAACACACGACTTTGCGCGTGGTGTTACGGCATGTACGGCTCGCCCATTTGTAATGTTTCGTCCATGATGCTCGGCGGTTCGGGTTTGTAGGTGTCTTCGCCGTTGACCAGCGTGACCAGCAGGCGTTGGTTTGAGCCGGGTAGAAGCAGGTCGTGTGTGGCGGTGTTGTAGCCGTCGCGGCGGACGACGATACGCACGGTGTATTCCAGGTAGCCAGCGCCGGGTTCATCGACGGTGACGGCGAACGTGCCACCGACATCGGTGAGAGCGCGTTGCAGGGGCTTGCGGGAGAGGCGGTCGGGGTCGAGTGTGACATCGATCGACACCATGGGGATGCCGAAGCCTTCGGTGAGGCGGGGGTCGTCTTTATCGACGATGCGGATGGTTGAAACCGCGCCCTCGATGACGATGCCTTGCATCTGGTATGGGCTGCAGCCGGTCAGGCCGGAGAGGATCGTGAGACAGAGGATGCAGGCGGCCCAATGCCGAAGCCCGTTGATTGTTTTCATGCAACACCTCAATCGGCCCGGTGTCGTGAGTGAACCGACACGGGCGTGGGCTTGATTAGAGCTGGGGGACTTTGGATTTTTCTACTTTGGGGAGGTCTTTGAGGTTCGACAGGCCGAAGACTTCCAGGAAGCCCTTGGTTGTGCCATACAACATGGGCCGTCCGATTTCTTCTGCGCGTCCGACGATCTTGACCATGTGCCGTTCCATCAGGCTGCGCAGGACTTCGCCGCAAGCGACGCCGCGGATGCTCTCGATCTGCGCCCGCATGATCGGCTGCTGGTAGGCGACGATGGCGAGTGTTTCCATGGCGGCGGGGCTGAGGCGCGTTTGTGCGCGGTTCTTATGTAGCTCGCTAAGCACGTCGGCGTATTGCGGGAGCGTAAGAACCTGCAACCCGCCGGCGACTTTCTCGATGCGGAAGCTGCGCCCGGATTTTTCGTAGACCTGATTAAGTTGGTCCGCGGCGTCCTGGATGGCTTTGGCGCCCAACCCGCCGAGCAGGTCCGAGAGCTTGGCGGCGGTCATCGGGCGGTCGGTCGTCAGCAGCGCGGCCTCGACCTTCAACGCCAACTCGTCGGCCTGCTTGCGTGTGAGCTTAGGCTCGGGGTCTTTGGGTTTGTCGGCCTTGGGCTTGTCGGCCTGGGGCGGCTCCGGGGTTTGGGCCTGCTCGGCCACGTCCTGTTGTACGGCTTGGTCTGTGTCGGTGGTCATGGTTGTATTGTACGGCAATAGCTTGGGTTTTGGGGTTATGAGCAGGAATTTTGGCGCGGGCGAGGGTTCATGGTGTAACGATCCCCCGGCAAAGCGGGGGGCTGAGGGGAAGAGCGGGGGTATCGCCGCGTTTGTGAAGCGAGCGTGGCGATCAGGCCAGAGCGCCGTTGGTTCGCAGGGAGGCGACGCGGGGCTGGAGGTTTCGACCGGGGCAGACGGTGGGGCCTAGTTCGCGGTGGGTGTAGACACGTTTGACGGGGACGCGGTACTTGGCCATGAGGTGGCGGATGGTGGATTGCATGGCGGTGAGTTGGGCTTGAGAGGGGGATTGTTTCTCGAAGTTACCCAGGAGCATGACGCCGACGTTGTGGGGGTTTTGTTTGCTGACGTGTGCGCCCTGGTAGGCCAGCGGTCTTCCTTCGATGACTCGGCCTGCGCGGTCGATGATGTAGTGGTAGCCGATGTCGCCCCATCGGCGGTCACGGGTGTGGATGTTGCGGACCTGCTCGAGGCGGGCCTTGGTGCTTTGTTCGTCGGTGAACCAGACGGGGGTGTGTCCCTCGTGGTGGACGGTGATACGGTTGATGCCCTTCATGGGGTTGACTTTGGAGCGGATGGGTCCGGTGCGGGTCCACCATGAACGGGGGCGGAGTCCCGGTGGGCCGGTGGTGGCGGCGACGGGGGGCCTGGGTTGTACGGGGCGCGGCGCGGTGTAGGCGCGTGAGCCTGGAGGGTTCGGGGTGGGTTTGCTGATGCTGCCGGGCCAGGGTGTGCCGGGCCGGCGGGTGAGTGTGGTGGAGGTCTGTGTGCAGCCGGTGGCGCCGGCTGCCCCGGTGATGAATAATCCCAGAGAGGCGAGCAGCATTTCTCGACGTGTCGGTTTCATGCGTCGGCCTGAGTTTGAGATACCCGCTGTCGGGTCGCGGATCATGGGTGATCCACCGAGATAACCTAACAAATTATCGGCGGTCGGGGCGGGGCGGCTGGATAAAATGTGAGTTGTTTTGGCGGTTTGGGGTCGGGTTGCGCGGTGTCGGTGAGGGCGAGGACGGTTCAGGCGGCGTGGGCGGGTTCGGGGGTAGATTTGTTGGGAGTTGTGCTGTTTTGGATTGATTCGGGCAGGGGTGCTTTGCGTGCGATGATGATCAGGGGGTGGTCGGGGTTGCCTTGGTTGGGGTCTGAGAGGATGGCCCAGCCGCCGACAGCTTGGAATTGGGTGATAAGCTCTTGGGCTTTGTATCGCCGTTGTGCCTGGGCGAGGTTTTTGGCGTGTTCGGGTCGTTTGGTGAGGATGACCAGCAGGCCGTCGTCGGCGAGGATCCGGTGTGCATCGCGGAGCAGGGCGACGGGGTTGTCGTGGGATTCGAGTTGGTCGAACACCAGGGCGATGTCAGTGGATGCGTCGTTTAGTGGGGCTTTACGGGGGTCGAGCTGGTGGATGAACTTGGGGGCGGCGGCGGGGTAGGTCTGGTTGGCGGTAAATTGTTTGGCCAGGCTGATATTGGCGGGGTCGGTGTCGGTCCCGATGCATGAGAGGCCTTGGCCGGCGAGGAGGTGGGTGATCAGCCCGGTGGAGCAGCCCAGGAGTGTGATTTTTTTGGGTTTGTCGGGGTTGGGTTGTTGGATCTGTGACATGACCTGCAAGGCGACTGCGGCGCGGAGGTCGGTGTCGGCCTTGAAGGTTGCGTTGTTGCCGTAGTGTGCCCAGTCGCTTTGTTCGATGTTTAGTGCGGTGGTGTTTGGGTCGGCGGGTATGGGCTTAGGCGGTGGTGTGCCGAAGACCTGTGCGTTCCAGAGCAGCGGTGTGCCGGCGTATTTTTTCCGGACGATATCCAGGTCGGGTGCGATGCGGTCGAAGCCCCATTTTTGGCGGAAGGTGTCGAGTGTTTGCTTGACGCCTTGCTGTGTGTCGGCGGTGGTTTTTCGTGCGCCGCGCAGGCCGTGGCGGTGTGTGTATTCGATGTGGGGGATGGCGAAGCAGGCCCAGCCTTTGAGCCGGGCGGTCAGGCCGAAGTCGATGGTTTGTCCGCGTAGGATGTTTTCATCGTACCCGCCGACGTCGTCGTGGACAGCACGTTTGCAGCAGTAGAAGCAGCCCATGACGTGGTCGACTTCCAGTGCGTGGTTGATGGCGTGGCGGTCTTCGCCTGCGAGGATGTGGTGGTAGCCCTTGGGGTGCAGGAGCCAGTCGCCGAAGGCGTGTATTTTTCCGTCGAGGCGAAGTTGTTTGGGGCCGATCATGCCCAGGCGGGGAGGGCTTTGGTCGAAGGCCTGGCGGAGCAGGGATGCCCAGTGAGGCGTGAGCATGACGGTGTCGCCGTCGAGCCTGACGAGGATGTCGCCGGTGGATTCGCGGACCAGGCGGTTGGCCCCGATGGAGAGGATGCCTGTGTGTTTTTCTTCGATGAGTTTGAGGAAGGGTTGGCCGTCGCGCCAGGTTTTTTTTGACCAGGTGCGGAGGGTGTCGAGGCTGTCGTCGGTGGAGCCGTCGTCGTAGGCGATGATTTGCAGGGGGGTGGGGTCGTCGTGGAGGGTGTCCTGGAGGGATTGCAGGAGGTCGCCCAGCAGGTCGGTCTTGCTGTCGATGGAGGAGGCTTTGCCGTTGTTGTAGTTGGGGATGAGGATGGAAATTTGGGGCGCAGGATCACTCATGAGTGTTTTATCGGCGAAGCGGGGGGTCTGGCGACAACCGCCCCCGGATTTCCCCCCGGATACGCCCCCGGATACGCCCCCGGATACACCCCCGGATACACCCCCGGATACGTCCCCGGATACGTCCCCGGATACGTCCCCGGATACGTCCCCGGATACGTCCCCGGATACGTCCCCGGATACGTCCCCGGATACGTCCCCGGATACGTCCCCGGATATGCCCCGGGAAGTGACTGCGGATAAGTCTTCGGTACCGAGTTTGGTCCTGTGCCCGTTCCCGGCGTCAGAGGTGTAGGCGGCGTATGCCGGTGGGTCAGCCGGGTGTCCGTGTCCGCCCTCCCCCTCCTGTCTGGGGTCATTATTTTCTTTTAACGTATAAATAGCAGGTGATTGCATCGTGTCCGCTTGGTTGGGGTAGGTCATGGGCGGGATAGGTAAGTTTGTTGTGTAAGCGGTTTTGGAAGCGGCATTTAGTTTCATTTCCATGTGTCATCCTCGTGTCCGCTCGGACATGCGGTGGCCGGGCTATGCTGTGAGCGGATTGATCCCGATCGAAAAACGCCCTTCCTATATAGGGGTGAAATGACGGGTTTGTGCGCACGGGGGCGACTAAACCGGGCACGGAGTTATACTGATTCAGATTAATCCTCGCGCGTTCAACCGCTGACCGGGCCGGGGTTCAAGGAACATTGTTCGCTTAGCCTGGCCGCTTGCGGCCAGTACCGGTCGCGAGCGACCGGGCTAAGCGGAGTTGGCATGTACAGTTCGTAGACGCACGAGAACTTAATGGGATTGGTATGAGTAGGCGGTATGGCGAAAGGATCGTTGAGTTTTTGATGTGGGCTTGAACGCACATAGCAGAACCCGCGATGCCATCGCGGGCTTTGTGGGGGGAGGTTTGATTGGGGCGGGTGTGTGCGGTCAGGTGTTGTGGTTGGTGGACTCGGATTTTTCGGGGGCACCGGGGGTGGCGGGGGTGTCCGAGGTGTCGGCGGTGTTGATTGAGGGGTTTTGGTGTTGCTCGATCTTGGGGGGTTGTTTGGCGGTGATGTCGATGTCGTCTTCGATGCCTGAGAGGCCTTTCTTGAACTCGACGATGCCTTTGCCGATGCTTTTGCCGACTTCGGGGAGTCGTTTGCCGAAGATGAGGACGCCCAGGAGTCCCAGGACGATGGCTTCCCACATGCCGAAGCCTTGGAAGATGAAGCCTAGGGTTGCGTTGGCTTGGTTTAGTAACATGAGCTGGCTCCGGGGAAATATTCCGGGGGGGGCAATGCACCAGAAAGGACTCGAACCTTTAACCTGCGGTTCCGTAGACCGCTGCTCTATCCAATTGAGCTACTGGTGCTGTAGCTGGGTAAGGATAGGTGATGGGGGGGGGGGATTCAAGCGGGGAGGGGGGGGGGAGATTTGTGATTGCTGATGTGGGAGGGGGGAACAGGGAGGTGTGGGGTTTGAGTGCTGAGGTGAAGAGGGGGTGGGGGTGTTTGGGGATACCCGCCCCTTCGCTTCGCTCAGAGGCGGCGTTGGTGTGAGATGGATGCTGTCCTTAGTTCTTGAACCCTGACCCCCGGCCCCTGATCCCAACCGGACATCGCCCATACAATGCCCTGATGGCAGAACCGGTATTGGTGATTCATGGGATCGGGGTGCGTAATCCGGCGAAGTTTAGTCGGAGTGTGGAGGCGCTTGGGGTTGCGTTGGGGGAGGGGTACGAACTGATCCCGGTATTTTGGGGAGACCTGGGAGCGGAGGGGGTGGACCTGGAGAAGGTGATTGCGCGGTATCCGGATCGGTCCGGCGGGGTGGGGGGCATGATGGCGGACAAGCTGGCGGGGTCGGTGGCGTCGGGGCTTGGGCGGACGATGTCGTGGGTGTCGCGGCGGCGTGGCAGGCACGAGTCGGCGGCGCAGATCAAGCAGGAGGCGGGGCGGCTGCGTGCGGACCTTAAGGGGCGGGTGCGTGGGTATGTGAATGATAAGTTTCAGGACATGCGTGGTGCGATGACGTCGGCGATGCTGCCGTTCTTGGCGGATGTGATTTCGTATCAGAGCCAGGGTCGGCGTGCGGTGGTGCACGGGCGGGTTCGTGAGGTGATTGATAAGGAACTGGGGGCGGAGTACGGCACGAAGGCGAAGCCGGTGACGATGATCGCGCACAGTTTAGGCGGTGTGATTACGTTTGATATGGCGACGGCCCAGCGCGACCCGTTGTATCTGGAACGGTTTGTGACGCTGGGGAGTCAGCCGGGGTTTTTTCATTTGTTGGATCCGCGATCGGGGGGTGTGCCTGTGTTTGAGGGGGAGCCAGTGAGGCTTGGGCCGAGCGTGAAGCGGTGGACGAATATCTGGGATGAGTATGACGTGTTGGCGTTTGGCGTGAGCGGTGTGTTTCGGCTGCACGATGGGAGTTTGCCGATCGATCGGCCGGTGCGTTGCTACCGGGATGCGGTGCGTGGTGCGGCGTTGTTGCAGTCGCATCTGGGTTATTTCACGCGGCGGGCGTCGGTGGAGGCGGTGCGTGAGGCGTTGGGGGAATGAGGGGGATAAACACAGAGGCACAGAGTAAACGGGAGGGGAAGGGGTATCCGCAGATTGCGCAGATGACACAGATGAAGAAGGCATGAAGCGTATCGCGGAGGGCGCGGAGACACGGAGACGCGGAGAAGGCGGGGAACATTAACAGGGATGAACGCTGATAAGAAAAGATGGGGAAGTAAATTCAGATGGATGCGGATAGGAAAAGAAAGGGCAGGGGAGGGGTGGATTTGTTTTTCTTTCATCAGCGTTTATCAGCGTTTATCACTGTTTCAAGTCTTGTTTTTAGATTGGATGTGAGATGATAGATTTCTATGGGTATGACAAGTGCGATACTTGTCGCAAGGCGAAGAAGTGGTTGGATGGGCGGGGGGTGGCGTATCGTGTGGTCGGGATTGTTGAGAGGCCGCCGAGCGCGGGGTTGTTGAAGAAGATATTGAAGGGCGGGGATTACGGATTGAAGCAGTTGTTCAACACGTCGGGGCAGGTTTATCGGGAGATGAAGGTGAAGGATAAGCTGGCGGCGATGTCGGTGGATGAGGCGGTGAAGCTGTTGAGCGGGCATGGGAAGTTGTGTAAGCGGCCGATTGTTAGCGATGGGTCGCGTCATACGGTGGGGTTTAAGGCTGAGGTGTTTGAGAAGGTGTGGGGTTAGGGGGTGGGATGTTTGATTTGGGATTGATGATGTGTGATTGATGAGGTACAGAGGGGCGCTAAACCGCAAGCGAGGGTTGGGGGCGGGTTGAGGGTGCTGGCGTTTGGGGATTGGGGATTTTTTTCTGGTGCCGTTGCAATAGCGGTGCGGTCGAGTCGTTTGGCAGTCATCAAAACATAGTAATTTCCGCAAGGACGGGTTCGGCGCTGAATCGGATCGTGTACCGATGTTTGTCGCATCGGCGGCGCCGGATGGTTATCCCTTGGTTTGGAAGGAGTGATGCGATGAATGTTTTACGATTTGGAGTTGTGATGGCGCTGACGGCGGGGCTGTCGGGGGCCTCGGCGATGGCGCAGGACGGGGGCGGTGAAGTGGCGTCGGTGCGTTTCCAACTGCGGACGTCGGCGCGGGTGGTGGAACGTGTGGCGGGTGCAGACGCGACACGGTTGGCGGCGTTTTCCGGTGGGGGTCATGCGGCGGCCACACGGCGTGCCATCGCACTGAGTGCGGGTCAGTTGTCGCAGATTGATGGCGATGGGACGTTGGACCTGGCGCCGTCGGGTCCGCTCAAGCGTTTGCGGCGTAGCCGGGTGTATGTCGGGCGTGGTTCGGGGACGGCGACGGTCGGCGACCGAGAGATCGGCTTTGAGCGTGTGCGTATCGCGGCTCATATCCGAGGGCGGGGCGATCGTGTTCGGCTGCTGGGTAAGTTTCATGGGGTGGGGGATGAGGATGTGAATACGGCCGGGGCGGATTCTGATTTGGTTGCGACACGGACGGTACTCAATGGTCGGTTCCGTGGGCGGATCGCGCCGCCGGAACCGGCACAGTAAAAATCATCAACCACGGTTTGTCGGCCCGGCCTGCGCATTGTGTGTGGGCCGGGCGGCTTTGATTGATGGTGTGTTCAGGGTGTGTGGGAGATGCGAGAATCCGCGAGCGGCTTTTTCGTGGTGTAATTCGAATTATTAGAAGTGGCCTTTAGTCGATTGAGGCAGGAGTTTGTGATGCGGCAACATAAACACGATGGCTTCACATTGATCGAATTGTTGATTGTGATCGCGATTATTTCGCTGTTGGTGGGTGTGACGTTGCCGGCGTTGTCCGGTGCGCGGGCGTCGGCACGGTCGGGGGTGTGTTTGTCGAACCTGCGTCAGATGGCGGAGGGGTTTTATTTGTTTGCGGGTGCGCACGACGGTCGGCTGCCGGGGGATGAGTTGGAGGAGGCTTGGGACGTGTTGATTCAGGATGAATTGGGCAGTGATGCGGGGGTCTTTGTGTGTCCTGCGGATGATGAGGGGGTGGAGGCGTCGGAGGCGGGGTACCCGGGGCTGAGTTATGGATGGCGGGAGTGGTTCGAGGTGGATGAGGATCGTGCGAGCTTGTCGGGGAAGGTGTTGGGAGCGGTGCATCGTACGGAGCTGATTCTTGTATTCGAGGACCTGTCGGGCCGACATAACCGGGGGATGGTCAATGCGGCGGCGGTGGACGGGTCTGCCCGGGCGTATTCGGTGGGGGAGTATCTGGATAACATGTCGATGGCGGCGGAGTAGTGTTTCCCCGAACGGATGTGGCAATTTCCTGACGCCTGGCGCGACAAGTCGCGGCGCTTCATGCGATATATCCGTTAGGGGTGATCGAAAAAAGATCTAGTGCCGGCGGGGTGGGGGACCGGGGGTGGGTGTATCCCTATATAGGTATGAGCTATACTCCCGCACATGTCTGACGCTGTGGCGGTGCAAACGCCTTTGTTGAATAACGCTGGTTGGCGGCCTCGCCTTTCATCAGGCTGGGTCGGCGGGTTGTTGCTGTTGATGATCGCGTTGCCGTGCTTTGTGACGCTGCCTTGGTCGCTTGGGCAGTACAACGAACACAATATGGCTGAGGGAATGCAGTTGCGGCCGCCGAGTTGGTCGGAGCCGATGGGGACGGACCTGTTTGGTCAGTCGGTGATGTGGCGGAGTCTGTTAGGCGGGGCGATCAGTTTGACGATCGGTGGGTGCGCGGCGTTGATCTCGGTGTTTATCGGTGTGACATGGGGGGCGACGGCGGGGTACATCGGGGGGCGGGTGGATTCGGCGATGATGCGTGTGGTGGATGTGCTGTATGGTTTGCCGTACATCTTGTTGGTGGTGTTGATGAATCTGGCGTTGAAGCCGTTTGTCTACAATGGATTACTGTGGGTTGGTGAACATGTATCAGGCAGTAAGGGGAATCCTCTATTTAATGAGTCGTCGGCGTCGGGGATGTCGGGTGTGGTGACGTTATTATTGGCGATCGGCGGGGTGAGTTGGCTGACGATGGCGCGGGTGATCCGTGGTCAGGTGTTGAGTTTGCGGAGTCAGCCGTTCATGGAGGCGGCGCGTGCGGTGGGGACGGGGCACGTGCGGACGATGCTGGTGCATCTGTTGCCGAACCTGATTGGGCCGATCGTTGTTTATGCAACGCTGACGGTGCCGCAGGCGATATTGCAGGAGTCGTTTCTGAGTTTTCTGGGTATTGGTGTGGAGGCTCCGATCCCCAGTTGGGGGAACCTGGCGTCGGAGGGGCTGCCCCAGTTGCACAAGATGGCGACGCATGCCGATAAGGTTGAATGGTGGCTGTTGCTGTTCCCTTGTTTGTTGTTGGGGATGACGCTGATGGGGCTGAATTTTTTGGGTGATGCGTTGAGGAACCGGCTGGACCCTAAGCGTGCGAAGACGTGAGAGCCGGCGCGGTGTCATTGGAAAGGAAAATGGATATGCATCGACGTGTATTGAGTGTCGGGTCACTGGTTGCGACGTTTTTATTGACGGTTGCGTTGGTCGGCTGCGGCGACAACAGTTCGGCGGGCTCGGGGGGCGAAGGCTTGCTGGTCACCCGGGGTGCGATAAGCGCCAAGGTCCGTGGCATGGACCCGATGGATATAGGCGACACGACCAGCAGCGGGATGGCGTCAAACATTTTCGATTGCCTCTACCAGTACCACTACCTCAAGCGACCCTACCAGTTGATACCTTCGCTGGCGGCGGCTATGCCAGAGGTATCTGAGGACGGGCTGACCTACACGATCAAGCTGCGTGATGATGTCTATTTTCAGGACGATGAATGTTTCACCGAGGCCGGCGGCAAGGGGCGCAAACTCGTCGCCGACGATCTGATTTATTCCTGGAAGCGGATCGCCAACATAAAAAACATCTCGAAAAACTGGTGGGTTTTCGACGGCCGAATCAAGGGCTTCGACGAGTTCCGCGAATACACCAAGTCGGTTGAGAATAAGAAGGACGTCGACTACGCCCGGCCGGTTGAGGGCCTGGAGGCGGTGGATGATCTGACACTGCGGATCACGTTGACCAAGCCCTGGCCGCAGGTTGTTTTCATGTTGGCGCACCTGCCGACGGCTGCGGTGCCGCGTGAGGCGGTGGAATACTACGGGGATGAGTTTATCAATCACCCGATCGGGACGGGGCCTTACCGCTTGAAGGATTGGCGACGGGGCAGCAAGATCATTATGGAGCGGAACCCGACGTACCGCGAGGAGCTTTACCCAAGCGAGGGTGAGCCGGGTGACGAGGCGGCTGGACTATTAAAGGATGCGGGCAAGCGGTTGCCGTTGATCGATCGTCTTGAGATCACGATAATTGAAGAGGACCAGCCCAGGTGGTTGAAGTTCGTTCAGGGGTCATTGGACATTGGAGGGATCCCCAAGGACAACTTCGATACGGCGATTTCACCGTCGCGTGAGCTGACCCCGGACCTGCGTAAAAAAGGGATTGTGCTTGAGGTCTATGAGGATGCGGCGACGTACTGGTACGGATTTAATATGGATGACCCGGTGGTGGGGACGAACAAGCCGTTGCGTCAGGCGATGAACCTGGCGATAGATCGGGCTGAGTTTCTGAGGCTGTTCTTGAATAACCGTGGTGTCGCGGCGCGTGGGGTGCTGCCGCCGATGATTGCGGGTTACGACCCGGATATCAAAAGCCCGTACACGGTCTACGACCCCGCACTTGCCAAGCAGAAAGTCAAGGAGGCGGAGGCCAAGCACGGCGGCCCGTTGCCGACGATCGTGTTGACGATGGGATCGACCGACAGCGTGGCGCGTCAGACGGGGCAGTGGTTTAAGCGATCTTATGCACGGGTCGGGATCACGTTGGAAGTTGATTACATGGACTGGCCCAGTGCGCAGGAGAAGGTGAAAACCAAGAGCGCGCAGATGTACGCGATGGGTTGGGTGGCGGATATCCCGGATGCTGAGAACTTTATGCAGCTTTTCTACGGCCCCAACGGTTCGCCCGGGCCGAACAACATGAACTACAAGAACGCCAAGGCCGATGCGTTGTATCAGAAGCTGTCGGTGATGAATGACTCCCCACAGCGGGAGGCGCTGGTGCGTGAGATGCAGCAGACGGTGATCGACGATCTGCCTTGTGTGTTGACCGTACATCGTGTGGCATTTTTATTACGGTATGACTGGCTGACGAACTACAAGCCGCATGTGTTTGGTTACGGCCTGGGTAAGTACCGCAACATCGATGCCGATCTTCGCCGTGAGCGGGTGGGGAGATAGGCCGATGTTCAGTTATATCGTTCGCCGACTGATGTACACCCCGCTGATCGTGGCGGGAGTGCTGTTGGTGACGTTTTTGCTGTTCCGTGTGGTGCAGGGGGATGTGTCGGCGGAGTACGCGGGGAAGAACGCCAGCAAGGAGACGATCGCGGAGATCCGTAAGGAGTTGGGGTTTGATAAGCCGTTGTTCTTGAATACCCAGGCGGCGGGTGAGCGGGGGGTGTTGGCTATATTTGACTCGCAGTTCTTTCATCATTTTAAGAACGCGGTGACGCTTGATTTTGGCCGGGCGCGTGTGAGCAAGCAGAAGGTATCGAGCATGCTGGCGCAGGGGGCGATCCCGTCGCTGACCCTGGCGGTGCCGGTGTTCTTAGGTTCGTTGCTTATAGCGGTGTCGATCTCGCTGGTTATAGCGCTGTATCGGGGGACGATGATTGATAATGCGACGGTGGTGGCGTGTGTGATCGGTATGAGCTTGCCGTTCTTGGCGGTGATTATGTTCGGGCAGTATTTTCTGGGGTATAAACTTCAGTGGTTCGAGGTATTTGGTTACGAGCCGGGGTTTGCGGGCGCGAAGTATTTTGTGCTGCCTGTGCTGATGGGGATTTTTGCAGGCCTCGGTGGGGACGTGCGGTTCTACCGTACGGTGATGCTGGACGAGATTAACTCGGACTATATCCGGACCGCCAAGGCGAAGGGGCAGAGCACACCGAGGATTCTGTACCGTCACTTGTTGAAGAACGCGATGATCCCGATCATCACGCGGGTGGTATTGGCGATCCCGTTTCTATTTTTGGGTTCGCTGTTGTCCGAGCGGTTTTTCGGCATCCCGGGGCTGGGGTATCTGATGGTCAGCGCGATCGGGGAGCGGGACTTTCAGATCATCAACGCGATGACGTTTATTATTTCGATCCTGTTTGTATTTGGCAACCTGGCGACGGATGTGTGCTACGCATTGGTTGACCCGAGGGTGATTTTAAGTTGACGACTATCTCCACCGAGCTTGATTCATCTGTCGCGTCCGTGGGGCGGAGCCTGTGGTATGACGCCTGGCTGCGCTTTAAGCGGAAGAAGCTGGCGATGGTGATGCTGGTGATCTTGGGGATCTATGTCGCGGTGGGTATCGGTGTGGCGGCGGGGTGGCTGGCTGCGGACTGGAACCAGGAGGTCGGGCCATCCTATGCAGCGCCGAGTTGGGAAATCCCATTTGGGACGGATATCTTCGGGCAATCGGTGTTTCGTAAGATGATCTACGGCACGAAGATCAGCTTGTCGGTTGCCTTGTTCGCTTCGCTGTTGTCGATCGGGATCGGTGTGCCGATGGGCGCGATCGCGGGGTTCTTCGGGGGCGTGGTCGATGAGGTGATCGTCTGGGTTTACTCGACGCTCAGTTCGATCCCGGGGCTGTTGTTGATTTTGGCGTTTGCGTACGCATTGCAGGATGTGAGCCTGTTTGGTGTCAAGCTGACAGGGATTACGAGTGTGTATTTGGCGCTTGGTTTGACCAGTTGGGTCGGGCTGTGTCGATTGATCCGTGGTGAGGTGATCAAGCACAAGGGCCGTGATTATGTCACCGCCGCGACGGCCTACGGGGCATCAAAAACTCGGATCATCTTCCGCCATGTGATTCCCAATGTGACGCACCTGATCCTGATTGATTTTTCACTGAGGTTTGTCGGGTTCATCCACGCTGAGGTGATCCTTAGTTTTCTGGGGCTGGGTGCCAAGGATGAGCCGAGCTGGGGCGTGATGATTGATGATGCGCGGTTGGAACTTAGCCGGGGATACTGGTGGCAGATGGCTGCGGCGACGGTGGCGATTTTTGGGATTTCGCTGGCGTTGAACATTGCGGGGGATGCGCTGCGCGATGCGCTGGACCCGAAGATACGGGACTGAATGAAGAATCTATCCCACGTTCAGGAGAACGCGGGCTTCTTTGTGAAGACTGAGACAACACTATGGCAGACGCACCTATTATTGAGATCGAAGACCTGGCTGTGAGTTTTCCTGTGCCTGACGCGGCGGGGCGGGGGCGGCGGTTTAAGGCGGTGTGGGGTGTGAGCTTGTCGGTGTATCCGGCGCAGACGTTGGCAGTGGTGGGGGAGTCGGGGTCGGGGAAGAGTGTTAGCGCGATGTCGATATTGCAGTTGATTCCTACGCCGCCGGGGAAGTATGAGTCGGGGAAGATTTTTTGGCGAGGGGAAGAGGCCGATTCGTCGAGCGACAATGGTATCGATTTGTTGAAACTGAATGACAAGCAGATGCGTCGCATCCGTGGGAATCAGATCGCGATGATATTTCAGGAGCCGATGACGAGCCTGAATCCGGTTTATACGATTGGGGAGCAGATCACCGAGGCGGTGCTGCTGCATCAGAAGGTGGGTCGCCGCGAGGCGGACAGGATCGCGATCGATGCGTTGGACGATGTGGGGATTGCCGATGCGGCGTCACGATTGAAGGAATACCCGCACCAGTTGTCTGGGGGGATGCGTCAGCGTGTGATGATCGCGATGGCGTTGGCGTGTCAGCCTAAGTTGTTGTTGGCGGATGAGCCGACGACGGCGTTGGACGTGACGATCCAGGCTCAGATATTGGAGTTGCTGCGGACGTTGCAGAATCAAAAGCAGATGGCGGTGCTGTTGATCACGCACGACCTGGGTGTGGTTGCTGAGAATGCCGATACGGTTGCGGTGATGTATGCGGGGCGGGTGTTGGAGTATGCGTCGGTGTTTGATGTGTTCCAGAGGCCGTTGCATCCGTACACGCGGGGGCTGCTCAAGTCGATGCCGGTATTGGGGCGGCAGGTGGATCGTTTGCCGACGGTGATGGATGGTGCGACGATCCCGGAGGATTTCCCGGCTGGTTATAAGGTTTCGCCACACACGTCGGAAGCGAATCCTGCGGGCGGTTACGGTGGTGCGGATGCTCGGCTGTACGAGGTTGAGCCGAACCACTGGGTTCTGTGTGCCTCGACGGCGGAGAACAAGGATGCGAAGATCACGCACCCACGTTTGGCTTTTCGTCGGCCTGCTGGGGCGGTTAATGTATAGATTGAATTAGGTTTCTCTGTTGTGGCATTGATAGTCGCGATAGAACAACGACACGGTTCCAGGGAATCCCCCGGCAAAGCCGGGGGCTGAGGGTAAAACTAATACCAATCCCGAAAACTTCTCGTGCCTTTAACTGTAGGTCGAGTTGGGGTTTCGGGGCATGGGTTGCTTAGCCTGGCCGCTTGCGGCCAGTACCGGTCGCAAGCGACCGGGCTAAACGGGGCTGCCATGTACAGTTCGTAGACGCACGAGAACTAAATGAGATTGGTATAAGATGTCTGCGACTCAAACAGAGTCTTGAAGCTGGATTAAAAAGGCCCACGTCCGATGGACGTGGGCCTTGTTAATACTCGAAATAGGTTTGTGTTTACACGATGTAGTCAACGTCAGCATCAATGAAGTCGATCTCTGAATCCGTCAGCAGTTCATTGCGCCGCTGATCGGTCAGGTCCTGGGTGTCGTTGGCGTGGAACCAGTCGAGTCCGCGCAGGCCCAGGAGGATATCGAAGGCGTTGTCATCGAAGACGGTTGTGTCGTTGAGGACGAAGCCGCCGTTGAGTCCGGTGCCGTTGGTGAGGTTGTCGATGCGGTCGGCGTAGGCGAGGTCGGAGCGCGTCCACTCGGCGAGGATGGCTCTGACGGCGGCGGGGTCGCGGTCTTGAGAGTAGACGCCGCTGACGAGGATGTCGTCGTCGTTGTACCCGATGACCAGGTCGCCGCCGAGGCCGCCGACGAGGAAGTCTCTGCCGTTGCCGCCGGAGATCAGGTCGTACCCGTCGCCGCCGGAGATAAAGTCATCGCCCTGTCCGCCACGGATCCTGTCGTTGCCGTCGCCGCCGTAGAGTTCGGTGGGCAGGGTTCCGACGTTGTGACGGATCTTGATATGGTCGTTACCGCCTCGGCCGTCCGCGATGATGCGGTCGACCCCGGTGATGTTGTCCTGGATGGTGACTGTGCCTGTATCCAGTTCGTGGACGATGACTTTGAGTGCACCGGCGAACTGGTTGGACTGGCGTACTCTGATGATGTCTCGGCCGTCGCTGCCGGCGATCTGGATGGTAGTCTGAGATGGGTCCAGGGGATCGGCTCCCACGATAATTACTTTTGTGGTCGTTGAGAGTGTCGCGGTGCCTGCGCCGCCGTCGTTATCGGTCACGGTGAAGGTGACATCGAAGGTGCCGGTGTTTTCTGTGGTGAAGGCCAACTGGTTGCTGGAGCCTGTCGCCACGACCAAACCGCCGGCGTCGGTGACGGTCCAGACGGTGGTGTGTGTATCGATGATGCCTGGGTCGGTGAAGCTGCTGGAGAAGTTCAAGGTGCTGCCGCGTAGAGCCTCGGTCGGGCCGACGATTGCGGCGACGTCGGGTGCGACGTTGTCGATGGTTGCGGTCAGTGTATCGCTGGTGACGCGTCCATCGCTGGCGGTGACTGTCAGTGTGACGTTGTACAGGCCGTTGTCGGCGTAGGTGTGGGTCTGGCCGAGTGTGGTGTTGGAGATGACGGTGCCGTCGCCGAAGTCCCAGTCGATGGTGAAGGTTGCTGGGGGAGCCTGGCCTGAGGCGAAGAAGATTTCCCTTGGGAACAGGTTAGAGAGCCTGCTGAGCCAGACGATGTTGTTGCCGGAGACCAAGGCCTGTGTGTTTTTCAGTGAGTCGTTGCTGATGTTGGTCAGGGTCTGGGTGTCGAGGTTGAACAGGAAGACATCGTTGTTGGTGGACCATGTTACGTTGGAGCCGGAGATATCCGGTTCGGTGAGGAAGTTTGAGGGAGCGGTGGTGAGCTTGGTGGTGATGCCTGTGTCGAGGTTGTGGTGAAAGACTTCGGCGTTGCCGTCCCAGACGATGTTAGCGCCTGAGACTTTGGGGACGACGTCAAACAAAGACGCGGAGCCGAGGTTGACGGCCGTGGGTGCTGTGCCTGTGCCGTCGAAGCCGCGTCCGTCGAAGACGAAGACGTCGGCGGTCGGTGAGGCTTGTGAGGGATCGGTCCCTGACCAGACGACGACGCCGGCGTCGATCTGATGGCCGTTGTCGGTGAAGGCGGTGTTAGAGGCGTTGGTGGTGATGCCTGTGGTCAGGTTGTGTATGAAGACATCGTTGAATCCGCCGGTGCCGGGTGCGAGCCAGATGATGTTATCACCGCTGATTTTGGGGTCGCGTTGATCGCCGTTTGCGCCGGTGCCGCTACCGATCGGGGCGACGACGACAGCGGTGGGTGTAGCTGCGGAGAGGTCCGCCATCATGACGGTGAAGAACGAGCCGGGGCGTTCGGTCCAGACAACGATGTCGCCATCGATCTCAGGGTTCGCCACGGGGACGTTGGATGGCGCGAGTGAGGTGGTGATCCCGGTGGTGATGTTGTAGACGTTGATGCCTCCGCCCGCCCAGACGATATTGTTGCCGGAGATGTGCGGGTCGCTCTCGAAGCTGGGAGTATTGCCGGTGATATTGATGACGTTGGGCGCGCCTAGTAAGTCGGTGGTGCCATCGAAGAAGAAGATTTCGCCGTTGCTTTCCCAGACGGCGCGGTTGCCGTCGATGTCTTGCTGCCGTTCGTCGTCGCTGGTGTTGGAGAGTTGCAGGACGTCGAAAGTGCCGGGTGTTCCGCCGCCGCCGGTGTCATCGAATGTGCCTGCGAACACGGCCTGTTGGCCCTCGTCAGCGGTCAGGTCCAGTCCCGCATCGACGATCAAGGTCGCGGACAGGAGCAGGCGGTCTTCGAGTGCTTCCATGCCGGGCGTCTTGTTCTGCGCTGCAACGATGCGCTCCTGTGCGGGGAATCGTCCTGCAAGGCGAGCGCCAATTGATCGACGTAAGCGTGAGAATCGTTCGTTGAGTGATAACATTGTTGATTCCTTCCCAAGGTAACTAGATAAGAAGTAAGAAGTGATCCCGGCATCCGTAACAGGTGGCATGGTCATGTTATAGAGTTCTAACCGGTCGGATGCAAGATAAATTCCTGATGAAAATATCTGAACCTCCCAATTTTATAGTGTGTGGATAAAAAACAACCCCACATTCATTGAATGTGGGGTTGTTTAGGTGCGAGGGCATCGTTACGGGGAGAGGGGCGTTACTTTCCCGTCACGGCGTGCTGGAGCAGATCTTCTGGGATTTCGATGTTCATGGCTTTGGCGATTCGTTGGCCGTAGTCCGGGTCGGCGCGGAAGAAGTGGCATAGCTGGAGCATCTGCACTTCTTGCCTTGCCTGGCTAAGCACGCCGGCGATGGCGTTGGCGGTGCGGTTTTTTTCATCTTCGGGCATGAGCCGCCAGAGGTTGCCGGCCTGTGTGAAGTCGTCGTGGTTTTCGCGGGAGTTGTAGCGGTCGGCGATGACCTGGCCGTCGTCGTCGGTGGCCAAGGGCATGGGGCATTCTTTGTAGGCGGGGTCGTCTTTGGGCGTGCCGTCGATCGTGTTGGGGAAGTAGTTGGGTTTTGAGCCGTAGTCGGCGGCGGTGGCCATGGAGCCGTCGCGGTGGTAGTTGGCGAGCGGGCACTTGGGTCGGTTGATCGGGAGTTGCTGGTAGTTAGTTCCGATGCGGTAGCGGTGGGCATCGGCGTAGCTCATGAGTCGGGCCTGGAGCATCTTGTCGGGGCTGGTTTCGATGCCGGGGACCAGTGAGGATGGGCTGAACGAGGCCTGTTCGACCTCGGCGTGGTAGTTTTCGGGGTTGCGGTTTAATTCGAGTGTGCCGACCTCGATCAGCGGGAAGTCGGCGTGCGGCCAGACCTTGGTCAGGTCAAACGGGTTCCACTTAAAATCCTTGGCCTGCTGGTCGTTCATGACCTGGATGCAGAAACGCCATTGGGGGAAGTCGCCTTTTTCGATGCTGTTAAAGAGGTCGCGTTGGTGTGATTCACGATCCTTGCCGATCAACTCGGCGGACTCCGCATCGGTCATGCACTTGATGCCTTGCTTAGTCTTGAAGTGGAACTTTACCCAGGTGCGTTCGTTTTTGTCGTTGATGAAGGAGTAGGTGTGGCTGCCGTAGCCGTTCATGTTGCGGAGTGTTTTGGGGAGGCCGCGGTCACTGAAGAGGATCGTGACCTGGTGCAGGGATTCGGGGCACTGGCTCCAGAAGTCCCACTGCATATCCATGTCGCGCATGTTTGTCTTCGGGTGGCGTTTCTGTGTGTGGATGAAGTGCGCGAACTTAACGGGGTCGCGTATGAAGAAGACGGGTGTGTTGTTGCCGACCATGTCCCAGTTGCCTTCTTGCGTGTAGAACTTCAGGGCGAAGCCCCGGACGTCGCGTTCGGCATCGGCGGCGCCTTTTTCCCCGGCAACAGTTGAGAATCGCAGGAACACGTCGGTCTTCTTGCCGATTTTATTGAGGAAGTCAGCCTTGGTGTATTTCGTGATGTCGTTTGTGACGGTGAACGTGCCGTGGGCGGCGACCCCCTTGGCGTGGACGACGCGCTCGGGGATGCGCTCACGGTTGAACTGCTGCATCTGTTCGAGCAGTTGCACGTCCTGAATCAGCAGCGGCCCGCGCGGACCGGCGGTCATCGAGTTCTGGAAGTCGCCGATGGGTCGGCCTTCGGCGGTGGTCAGTTTTGAGTTGGTGTCCTGTGCCATCGTGAATCTCCTGATCCGGGTAAAGAAGTGGAGTTATTTGAATAAACTGATCGGCTCTAGATTAGAATAATTCTAAATAAATAGCAACCCTTAATCGGTGGGGTTGATGGTGGATTGGTTGCAGGGAACACAGATTTGGGGGATGCGGGTTTACGGGTTGGGGGTGAGTTGTGGCCAGGTGTGTCGGTTGCGTGCGATGTAGATGAGGGTGTCGCCGGTTTGTGGGCGGTGGTCCGCGAAGTCGGTGATGGAGTCGTTGTCTCGGTTGAACGCCAGCATGTTGACGTCGTGATCGAGCAGAGTTTTAGCGAGTTCGCGATAGGTGGTGGCGAGGGGATTGTCCGCGCGGGTGCTATAGACGGTGGAGCCGCGTTGGTTGGAGGTGATGACTTCGATCATGAGTGAGACGCCTGGGTCGTGTGCTTCCTGGACGAGGAGGTTGCCGGCGATTTGGAGGCCGGGGACGATCGCATCGCAACGGACGGCCTCAAAGAGTGAGCGGTGGCGTTGGTCCAGGCACTCCGCGACGATCTGCAGATCGGGTTCGAGTTTGTCGATGACGCTGACCGCTGCGGCGACGAGTGCGTCGGAGTTGGCGTCGGAGTAGTCGCGGCTGAGTAGGATCGCCATGCGTGCGTCGTTGATGCGTGCGCGTTGGTAGGTGGAAGAGTCGTGTGTGGAGCCGCGTACAAAGATGATGTTGGGGTTGTGGAAGGGGAGTTCGTCGATGTTGTCTGCAACGATGACGATCTCGGGGGGTGTTCCTGCTTCGGCGTAGATTTCGTCGATGATCTGCCTGACGCGGGTTTCGCTGGGGAAGTTGACGATGAGGATGTGGTTTTTTGTCACGACACTGCCCAAACCTTTCTTTGCACGGGCCAATCGGTCTGCGGCGACATCGATCACCATGCCGAAGAAGATGCTGAATGCGGAGAGTCCAACGAGGACGATGAAGAAGACGGTGCTGATTCTGGCAGGGGTGGATTGCGCGTAGAAGTCGCCGTAGCCGATGGTTGTGATGGAGATCACGCTGTACCAGAGTGCGTCGCCGAAGCTCAGCGGGTCGTGGTAGGCCCGATCGAAGTGATAGAAGGCCCAGGCGTTACCCAGGACACACAAGATCAGCACGCTGGAGATCAGGGAGAAGCCGCTGGCGGGTCGGGCGCGCAGGCGTCGTGCGGCGCGTGTGAAGTTAAAGAGGATCATCGGGCGTCCCCGACGGGGGTGCCGGCGGTTGTGTCGTTATTGGAGAGAGGCGCGTTGGGGTCGGGGCGTCCGCGAAGCAGGCCTTGGCGGTACTCGAGGTAGATGCCTGGCTCGAAGATCGAGTTGATGCGCGTTTGGTGGGGTTGTTGGTCGGGTGCAAACACCTGGGCGGCTGCCATGACTTGATTGTTCATGAAGCGTGCGTCGGGGAGGAAGTTGAATTGGCTTGGTGTGGAGTATTCGCGTGCGAGGTGGAAGCCCCAGATGCCGAAGGCGGGGACGTCGACGTGGTAGCTGAGTGTGTTGAAGCCTGCAGCGCGGATGGAATCTCGTATGGACCAGTAGGCTTCGGCGGTGTAGTAGGGGGAGGTGGCTTGTGTGACCAGCGTGCCGTTGGGGTTGAGGATCGCGCGGATCATTCGGTAGAACTCGACGCTGTAGAGCTTGGCGAGTGCTTCGTTGTGAGGATCGGGGAGGTCGATGATGACGCGGTCGAAGCGTTCGTTTGTTTTGCGGACATAGGTGAATGCGTCGTCGTTGACGACGGTGACTTTGGGGTCGTCCAGGCTGTGTTGGTTTAGCTTGGTGAGTGGGGGGAACGATCTGGCGAGGTCGGTGATGGCGGGGTCGAGGTCGACGAGGATGATTTTTTGTACGGCGGCAAATCGTAGTACTTCGCGGATCGCCAGGCCGTCGCCGCCGCCGAGTATGAGTACGCTTGCGATATCGCCTGGTGCTGCGAGTACGGGGTGGACGAGAGCTTCGTGGTAGCGGTATTCGTCGTATTCGGCGAACTGGATGTGGCCGTCGAGGTAGAGGCGGTGTTCGCCGGTGGTGTCGTCGCGTGTGAGGACGATGCGTTGGTAGGGGGTTTGCTGGTGGGTGATGATGCGCCCGCCGTAGAGCTGGCTTTCGGAGTAGCGTGTGATCTGTGAGGAGAAGGCGAATGCGGCGAAGAGCAGGATGACAGCGGCGATACCTGCGCCGGTGAGGAGCCTTGGCCGAAGAATATGTTTGCGAAAGACGATGGCGGTGATGATGGCGACGACGGCGTTGAGCAGGCCGATAGCAAAGGACGAGTGGAAGAGTCCCAGGTAGGGAAGCATCAGCAGGGGGAAGGCGAGCGATCCGATCAGTGCGCCGATGTAGTCCAGGCTCAGCGCATCCGCGACACCACGCCGGACCCCGCCGTGTTGTGCGAGGATGCGGACGACGATGGGGATCTCCAGGCCGATGAGTGATCCGATGATGAGGATCAGTGTGTAGACGACGGGGGAGTAGAGCTTGCTGATGGGGAAGACGGCGAAGAGCGCGACGGAGGAAAGCCCGCCGATGATCGCGAGTGCGACTTCGGCGAGGACGAAGGTGTCGATGAGGTTGCGTCGCAGGTGTTGGCTTAGGTAAGAGCCGATGCCCATAGCCGCCATGAACAGGCCGACGGTGACGGAAAATTGATAGACGGAGTTGCCGATGAGGTAGCTGGAGATGGTGGCGATCAGTAGCTCATAGACGATGCCGCAGAGCGCGATGATGAGGATCGCCACGCAGACAACGGATAGCTGTGCCCGAGTAAAATCGAGGTCGGTGTCCTGAACGTCTGTCGTGATATTCGGCTCGGTTGGTTGGTTGGTGGTAGAGGTCATTTGCCGCCCGAGAAGCTGCGTGAACCGCCCATGGACCTTGCGCTACGGAAGCTGCTGCCGGGTTTGGCGTAGCCTCGGGGCGCCATGGACATTCTGGAGAAGTTGGTGCGCATGGCGGGGTTTGCGCGGTAGTAGGTGCCGTGGGAGCCGCGCATGGAGCCGAGCATGTAGCCCATCCAGAATCCGGAGTAGGGGCGGTAGTAGCTGTTGTATGAGCGGTCGCGGTGGATGGATTTATCTTGCTGGTCGGTGGCGACGACGCGGCCGCCGGCGGGGTCGAGTTCGAGGCTGAAGACGTCGTGTTCTTTGGTATCCAGGCTCATATTTTTGTCTTCATCGGTGAACCCGACGAATCGGCCGGCGGTATCTTGTCGCACGCCCAGGTTCAGCTTGTGGAGCTTGGCTTCGTTGAGTCGTTTGGTGAAGAGTTTGATGAAGGCTTTGTTTTTTGCGGCGTCTTGTTTTTCCGGAGCGATCTCGACGACGACGACCTTGGTGGCGACTCCGGTGGCGGGGGTGGCGTCGCGTGGTGTGCTTTTGGTGGCTGAGGTACGGATGGGTTCCTGGAGTGAGGCCTCAAAGATTTCGAGTACGCGGTCCAGATCGACCTCGGGTTCGTAGCTGCTGCCGCAGCCGGTCAGTGTCAGGCAGAGGATGGCTGAGGCTATGCCGACAAGTTTTTTGAGATTGTCGGGTCGATATTTTTGGGCGATCGCGTGCATGGAAAAATCCTCATTGAATAGGGTATATGTAGTGATGTTCGTGTAGCCCGTCGGCGTAGAAGTCTTTGAGTGTGCCGGCCTCATTGAATCCGCAATCGCGTACCAGCTCGCGGACCCGTTTTGCGTCGGTGGGTGCGGAGAGCAAGAGGAGTCTGCCCTTCCACTTTCTAACTTTTTTGATCCAGCGTTCGATGTCTTTGTGTGTTGATCCGGGCGGCTCAGTGTATTGCCAGTCGAGGTAGTAGGTGTCGTCACACTCGGGGATCTCGTCGCTGTCGGTGAACTGCACCCCCCGGTTATCCCCCCGGTCATCCCCCCGGTCATCTTTTTGGTTGTCTTGGTGGGTGGGTGTGGTGTTGTCGGGGTCGCGCAGGCGCAGGCCGTAGTACACGACCCCTTCGCCGGGCTGGTAGTAGTCGTTGTGCGTGGTTTCTATCTGGTAGCCGGTGCCGCGGAGCGCAGCGGTGAGCATGCGGTGGTAGCTGGCGCTGTGGGGCGGGGGCATGGTTGTTTCGGTGGCGAAGAGTTTTCGGTAGCCGGCGATTTGAGCCTGCTCGTGTAGTTGATTAAGCAGGTGCGTGATGAGTTCTTCGCTGGCGAGGTCGGGGTGGATGGCGGTCCAGCTAAGCCAGGCGGAGGCATCCGTGTCTTCGATGGGTGTGATGCCGGTGACGCCCACCACGCCGTCGGGGTCGGCCAAGACGAACGGCAGAGATCGGCCTGACCGGAAGGATTCTTCGGCGGCTGCGGCGTCTTGCGGGTCGGCTTTACGGATCAAGTCGATCGCGGCGGGTATGTCCTGCTCGGACATCTCCTGGAAGCTCAGGGTGTTGTTGTCATCAGGCATCGTCTGGTGGAGTCCGGTTGGAGGCTTTTAGTAGTGGTCCGTTGTAAGTGATTCTGTTGCGACGGCTGCGGAAGTAGCCTCTGCCGGGGTTATTTAGAAATCTCGTTGGTTTGGGTGGCGGCTGGGCCTCGGTGTGTGACGGTGGTGGTGATATTTTTTGCGCCCATGCGTTTTGCGAGGAAACGGCACATGCCGGGTGCATCGACGGAGCCGCAGGTGAACGCATCGATGGCGGCGTAGTTCAGTTCCGGCCAGGTGTGGATCGACATGTGAGATTCCGCCAGTAGCGCGACGGCGGTGACGCCCTGGGGCTGGAAAGCGTTGACGACAAGCTCGATCAGCGTGGCGTGGTACGCATTGATGGCGTCGCGCATCGCGGCTTCGATCAGGTCAGGGGAATTGAGTATGGCAAGGTCGCAGTGATTCGCTTCCAGCAGGCAGTGTCTGCCGGGCAGCAGGTGATCGCGTGCGGTGGTTGCGCTGGTGGCGATGGGTGTTTCGATCGGTTGGAAATGATCATGCAGCTTAGTCATGCATGGCCCTCGGGTAAAATGACCAAGCAACAGGATACCGGAATCTACGTCGCAGGGGTGGGATTTTGGGTTGAAATAATCGCGGGGACGGCAGATCGGCCTGAAATCCACTTCTAGAGGTGGTTGGCCTGCGTTGGGTCCATGTGACGGGTAGAAATGGACGGGCTGGGATATCAGTGTGATGCGATAGGCGTGGCCGGTGCGACGGTCAGGGGAACAGTTTTTCCGAAGGCGAGGCGGAGGATGCAACGGGGGATGTTGCCGCGCCGACGTCAGAGTAGTTCCAGGCCCGGGTAGGTATTGTATTTCAGGTCGGTTTATTGCAACCGCATGATACGGATTCCATTTAAACTTCGCGCGTCTGCGAAACGTATGAAGCGTTCTCGGTGGCGGTGGGGTCGTGGCGATTAAATCGCTCCCTCAATGCGAAGCGCTTGGCGAGATAAAAGATCACGGGGTATAGCAGCAGTTCGAGCAGGAACGCGGTCGCCAGTCAGCCGATCATGGGGGCGGCGAGGCGGCGCATGGTGTC
>JAJRRS010000174.1 GCA_024279275.1 Planctomycetota bacterium
CTTGAGCCGACGATCGATGCCCGCACGATGGAGATCCATCACGGCAAACACCACAACGCCTACATCACCAACGTGAACAAAGCACTGGAAGGCACCGACTCACCCGCAGATGTGAACGACCTCATCAAGAGCCTCGACGCCATCCCCGCTGACAAGCGTGGCGCGGTGCGCAACAACGGCGGCGGGCACGCCAACCACAGCCTGTTCTGGCAGATACTCGCACCCGCTGGCAAAGGCGGCGCTCCATCAGCCGACCTTCAAGCCGCGATCGACAAAGACCTCGGCGGGATGGACAGCTTCAAGGAAGAATTCGCCGCCGCAGGTGCGACTCGCTTCGGCTCCGGCTGGGCATGGCTCTGTGTCAACGCCGACGGCTCGCTGTGCGTCTGCTCCACACCCAACCAGGACAACCCGCTGATGGGTAAGGGTTATGTCGACTGCCCCGGCACGCCGATCCTCGGCCTGGACGTCTGGGAACACGCCTACTACCTCAACTACCAGAACCGTCGGCCCGACTACATCAAGGCCTTCTTCGACGTCGTTAACTGGGACCAGGTCTCCAAAAACTACGCCGCCGCCAAGTAAATCAAACACCCATCGCTAACACACACAGGCACGTCTCGGCGTGTCTGTTTTTCTGCGCGCATCGCGCACCGGTAAAAAAACTTCACAAAAACCTACAAAAGCCCCGGAAAAGTGTTGACTCCGTCTGATCCGGGTTTATGCTGTCTCGCTCAACCGATTTGGAGATCGATGTGCGAGCACTTACGCCCCACCATCTTGAACCCAGGCTTAACCCCGACTTTGTCGTGGCCTGCGCGGTCTCTTCGGCCTGTCTCATCCCGATGCGGTCGCACTGACTGCTTACCTGCCAGTCCCCGACCGTCGATCCGACATCCCAACCGAACTGCTAAACGATCCAACGTGGTCGTGCTCGTTGTTGCACTTTTGTTGTTGCAACGCATAACTATTGACATTCATCATGGACACTAAAACCAAACCATCCCGAGTCATCGGCCCCGAAGACGTGCGCTGCGGCGACTACGTCACGGTCACGCATACCTTGTACGAGTACATCCAGGACCCCTGTTCATCGACCCCTGGACACGAGATCCCAATCGCACGGGTGACGGTGATGTCAGACGATGCCGGCA
This sequence comes from Planctomycetota bacterium, assembly GCA_024279275.1. GTDB lineage: Bacteria > Planctomycetota > Phycisphaerae > Phycisphaerales > Phycisphaeraceae > JAJRRS01. Next base: position 1,155 of record JAJRRS010000174.1, read on the forward strand.
AGGCCAAGAAAATCGTCGAGGTCTGCCTGCCGTTCGTGCTGGTCAAGGACGCTACCGGCAAACTCGATTCGCTTGACCTGCGCCGACACCGCATCGCCAGGCTGACCAAGGCCTATGGCCGCAGGGCTTTCTGCGCCAAGATCGCGAAGAAAAGCCGAAAGAAACGGAAACGCCGGTAGGCTGTGGCGCGATATTTGCGCCCGGCCGCCGGCTTTATCGGTCAAACCCCGCGCTAACCCCCCCTATCCGCACAGCCGATACAACTCTCGGGACTTGCCCGTCACGGTTGTGGCGCGCAAACCCTGTTGGGATCGGTCTAAACGCAAGTCAGAGGACGACATGAAACATTACGACTGTGTAGTCATCGGGACCGGCCCGGCGGGACAAAAGGCAGCCATCCAGGCCGCCAAGCTCGGCAAGCGCGTTGCCATCATCGAACGCAGCAACGTGCTGGGCGGAGCGCAGATCAATACCGGGACCATCCCGTCCAAAGCCCTGCGCGAAGCCGCCCTGCATCTTACCGGTGCCAACCAGCGCGGCCTGTTCGGGCAGAATTATCGGGTCAAAAAGAATATCACCATTGCAGACCTGGTCTCGGTCAGCCAGCAAGTCATCCGTCACGAGTGGGAGATGATCCACGACCAGTTCAACCGAAACGACATCGACCTGATCTGGGGCACCGCACACTTCGAGGGGCCGAACCTGGTGCAGGTCGTGCGCAACGATGAAGCCGAGATGATCACCGGGGACATCTTCATGCTCGGCGTGGGCACCCGACCCGCCAAACCGGATAGTATCCCCTTCAACGAAACCACCGTCTTCTGCTCGGACCAGATACTCAAGCTCCAAAAACTTCCCAAGTCGATGATCGTCGTCGGCGGCGGCGTGATCGGCTGCGAATACGCCTGCATCATGGCGACCTTGGGCGTCCGCGTGACGCTGATCGAGGGACGCGATTTCGTGCTCGGCTTTCTCGACAGAGAAATCATCGAGGCGTTCCAGTACCACATGCGTAACAGCGGAGTCACCCTGCGCATGGGAGAAAAGGTCGAGTCGATCCAGGTCCAAGAGGCCGAGCAAGGCTGCGAACCCACTGTCCAGGCCAAACTGGAATCCGGCAAGATCCTCAAAGCCCAGACACTCCTCTACGCCGTCGGGCGACAGGGCGTGTGTGGCGATCTCGGACTCGAAAACGTCGGGATCGAATACGACGACCGGGGCAGATTAAAAGTCAACGAACACTACCAGACCAACGTCGACCACGTCTACGCCGCCGGGGACGTGATCGGCTTCCCCGCGCTCGCAAGCACCAGCATGGAGCAGGGACGCCGCGCCATGTGCCACGCCTTCGGCATCGAGATCGACGGATTCAACAGCGTGTTCCCCTACGGCATCTTCACCGTGCCGGAAATATCACTGGTCGGCAAGACCGAAGAAGAACTCACCAAAGAAGCGATCCCCTACGAAGCGGGCGTCGCATCATATAAGGAACTCGCCCGCGGTCGACTCCTCGGCGACGACAAGGGGATGCTCAAGCTGCTGATTCATCAGGAGACACGCGAGTTACTGGGCATCCATGCCATCGGCACCGGCGCAACCGAACTGGTCCACATCGGCCAGGCCGTCATGGCCCTGGGCGGCAAGGTCGATTTCTTCATCGACAACGTCTTTAACTTCCCCACACTCGCCGAAGCCTACAAGGTCGCCGCCTACAACGGGATTAACAGACTGCCAAACATCTCCGTCAGCAAGACGAAGACGGAAAAAAAGGCGGCGTGACAAGGATGCTCCGCGTGCGATCTCAGATTGCCGATCTCAGATCAGAGGTCGCCAATTCCTACACCCCCATCTGCTGAACAACCGGGAGGCTGACCAGGGATTTTTCTTCGTCCGTACCCGGCGGCTTGACCGCGGATGGCTCGAAGCTGTCCGGGTCCATCGCCAAAAGCTGCTCGGCCTGTCGCGTCGCAGCGTCCTGCTTGGGATAACGGACCTCGCGGTAGCCGGTCACATTTGCAGGCGTCGATAGAATCGCAACCCAGCGCTGGTAATCGCGATCCCCGTTCCACTGGATCCGATCGACCAGTTGCATATACCAGTCACGGAACTGACGCTCGCGGATGTGCCAGCCCGGCAATATCTTGCGCAGGAACGCACCGGAAGACATAATGCGCAACTGCCAGTCCCGAGCCTTCCACTCGAAACGTATCCGTCGACCGAAGATCTCAAACTCGGGGCGGTTGTGATGGCGGTAAGTGATCTTGTCACCGCGTTCGGGGTTGACGTTAAACCGCTTGCGGTCCCGGCGGTACTTTTCAGGACTCGTCAACAGGGTCGAAACATAAACCTCGTCCTTGATGAGCATCACCTTGGCAAGGTTCCAAACCACAGCCCGGGTAACCTGATAGCCCTGCGCAGGGTCATCCTTCTGGAAGACCTCGACCAGCCGTTCGCAATACTGCCTGGCGTAATCTATCCCCCCCCATAGCACGCAGTCGTAAGCCCGGATGATCACGTCGCGCATCAACTGATCCTCGACGTGCATGCCGCGTGTGGATCGGAAGGTCTGACGCATCAATACGCGGAAACGCTTGGCGATGCGTTGGCCCTTGTTGTGATCGATGACACGGCCAACCCACTCGGTCCCGTACCACGCAGCAAGGGTGTTGATCTTTCGACGAAGCGCCTGGCGTGCTGTTTCATATTCGTGCTGCGGCTCGACGACAAAAAGCTCGGGACGCACCGCGATCTTCCGCCCGATCGTAAAGGCCCGCAGGTTCCGATCCTTCTCGCCACGGGTCACCTCGATAATCGCGTTCTCGATCACCTCACGGGTCAGCGGCAGGTAGCCCTTCTGGAAAGCGATCCCCAGCATCATGATGTTGGCGTAAAGCTTGGTATCAAGGATCCGCTCGCAGAGGTCGCCGACATTAAACCCGACATACCGGTCGGCCTTGGTGTAACGGCGCAGCGTGTCCTCAAGCTCTTGAATGTCGAAGTCCTCACGCCCCATCAGCGAAAGGATCGTAGGCGTCTTGGCGGTGTTGACCACCGCAACAGTGTGCTTCGGCGACGCGACACGATATGGAAGTTTGGGATCAATCGACCGCGCCGCTTCGAGCAGGTCGATCCCGATCAGCAGGTCCGCCGTGCCATAAGGAATCTGCGCGGTCGTGGACACCGGATCGCCGTTGGGCTTGGGCCTCGAGTAAACCAGTTGCGAGAATACCCCACCATTGCGGATCGCCAGCCCCTTCTTATCAAGGAACCGAACCTGATACCCCATCTCGTGCCCAGCCTTCACGAGGATCGATGTCGCTGTGCCGATCCCCATCCCGCCAACGCCGCAGAAGTGCGCACGCCAGGTCGCCTGCTCCGCGTGGATCGGCCGTTCGGGATCAGGCAGGTCGCCCAACTCCACATGCTCATCACCCATCCGCTTGGGCTGCTTGCGCGTAACGGTCACTTCCTCAAACGAAGGGCACGCATGGATACGCTCACAAGCGCCGTCATTCACGCACCAAGACATATCAGTCTGAACCTTAGGCCCGTAGTCGGTCCCGGTCATCTTCAAGCCCGGGCAGCCGGTCTGGTTCGTGCATTCAAGGCAAAACTCACACACCTCCGTCGCGACGTTCATGAACGTCTTCTTAGGCAGATACCCGTGCTGTTTAAGCAGCCCACGCTCCGCGGATCGCGCCCTGCGATGGAAGGTGATCCCGCATTCCTTGTCAGCAATAACAACCTTCACACCGTCCGCAAGAATCGTCTGCTCCAACAGCTTGCGATACCGATCGCGGTCAGCAGGATTGATCCGCACAACCTGCACATCTTTCTTAAGATTCTTGGGCACAAGCCCCGCGACAATCCGCTCGATTTCCAGCGGGTTCATCGGCTTACCCGTCAAGTCGAACTCGATCCCCGGGTTCCCCTGATGCCCGGTCATGGCCGTGGTCTTGTTGTCCAGGATGATGTACGTCAGATCCTGCCCGTTATAAATCGACTGACTGATCGCAAGCTGACCGGAGTGATAGAACGTGCCGTCGCCCATGAAGACGATCTGCTTGTTATCAATAAACGGGTCAACACCAGCGCCGGTCGCGCCGCCCAGACCCATGCCCGAGTAGTTGTGCATCAGAGTTTTGTTCGGCTCGAACATCAGCATCGTGTAGCAGCCGGTGTCCCCGTGCGCGATCATGTCTACGGGCTTGCGCTTGTGCTGCTGAAGCATGTACTTCGCATCCAGCAAGTCTCGGCGAAGCTCCAACAACACGCTCGAAGAGTCGCGGTGCGGACATCCCGGGCAGAATGTCGGCGTGCGCAGCGGCAGGTTGACCTCGTATAGCCCGGTGTCTTCGATCAGTTTCAGGTGATCGGCAAGGTGCCCGTTGGTCAATTCGATCGGGAGCGTGGCGTGGTCTTTGATCAGCGGGATCAAAAGTTGAATCAGCAACGAAGGGTTCAGCCCGCGTATCTCGGGGATGCCCGGGTGCCCGCCGGGGAATGTTTTGCCGTAGATGTCGGTCTTGATCTCGCCTGTCTGCTTCAGCGGGCTAAGTATCTCGACCACCTGACGCTCGACAAACGCCCGACGTTCCTCGATCACAATGATCTGCTGGCACTGCTGGGCAAACTCGGTGACGATCTGCCCATCCACCGGGTAGGTCATGCCCAGCTTGAGGATCGGGAACCGCCCGGTGAGGCCCAACTCGTCCAGCGCATGATCCAGATAGGAGGCCGCCGTCCCCGCCGCGACAAACCCCATCGGCACGACCAGCCCCTTCCCCGGCCGATGCTCGATTTTGTTTATCCCAAGCTTCCGCGCCTCAACCTTGAGCCGATCAAACTGCCCCGCTAAACCCTCCTCACGCCAGTGCGTCCGCGGCGGCAGCAGCACCGTCTGATCCAGGTTCGGCTCGATATCTTTCTCGTAGCTCAACGCGATCTTCTGGTGTTCGTTAAGCTCGGGGAAGTGGTGTTTATAACACTCGACCGTCCCGCCGCCGTCAGCATTAGCGACCGTCATCATGTAACCAATATAAATCCCACCAGCCTGCCCCAGCTTGAAGCTCAGGTTGACCCAGTCCTTCACCTGCTGCGGCGTGCAAGGCTCAACCACCGGCAACCGAAGATGCTCCGCAAGGTAACGAGAGTCCGCAGGCACCTGCGTCGAATCAGACCACGGATCATCACCCATCACAATCAACGCACCCGCATCACCGCGTGTCCCCGCCAACACACCAAGCGCCAGCGCGTCAGCCGCAACGTGCAGCCCGACGCTCTTGAATGCCGTAATCGCCCGGCAGCCCACCATCTGCGAGCCGTTGACCATCGCCACCGACAGCGCTTCATTGGTCGCCTGCTTGGCCACGATGCCGTGTGAATCCAGCATAGGCGCCAACGACTGCAGCGTGTCGAAGAACTGCGCAATCGGGGAGCCGGGATATCCGGTCAGGAGGTGGACACCGCCTTCGGTTTCCAAAGCACCCTTGACCAGCAATTCGCTCCCGCTGAAGACGGCCGGGCCGGCCTCCTGGGTAAAGCGTGGGTCTATCTGTCTCATGGAGCCGTGAGCTTCCAGTGTGGTTTAAGGTCTGGCGGAGCGATGCATTGGTTCATGATCTTGCCTCCATGCGTGCTACGCCCATCCTAGGCTGACCGGTCGTGACATCGGGCCAGGCCCGTTACATCAATCACATCCCAGATGCCGACGCCGCCCGCGCGGGCCTACTGGTCCTGTCTCGCATCGGCAAGCATTATACGCCGCCCCATACACCCCCCGCAAAGATTTTTCGACCCATACAAACATCAAACCCCACCACACACCCGCCCCCGATCAGATATAACTGCCCCCGTGAACACAGTGAATCACCCCCAATCCGCCAAAAAACCGCGATACCGCATCTTAATCGCTGGTTTTGGGCTGATTACCCCCCTGGGCGGCTCCGCCTGGCAGACCTTTTCCAACCTCCTGGCAGGCAAAACCCTGGCCGGTCGGACCGAGAATCTGCCCCGTGATATCGTCCCGCAAGACCTGGTCAAGGTGGTCGGGGCCGTCACCCAGGCCCAGCACACCGCCACCGACCCCGTGATCGAACTGGCCGAGCGGGCCGCCCGGGAAGCCGCGATGGCGGCGGGCATCGAACTCACCAACCTCCCCACGTTCGTCGGCACAAGTAAAGGTGCCGTCCACGCACTCACCGCCGCCCACCGTAAACACTTCCCAGACGCACACCCCCCCACACTGAACGCTCCCCCACCCCCCGACGCCGACCTCGCCGTCGCACTAGGCCCCCACGGCTACCTCAACCACCACCTCCAACAACGCCTGCACCTGGGCACCATCCACCACCAAGTCGCCGCCTGCGCCTCCAGCCTCACCGCCCTGCACCAAGCCAGACTATCACTCCTAAACGACACCCCCAACTCCCCTTCTTCCCAGACCCAAGACCCCAGACCCCAGACCCAACCCCCCCCCCACGCCCTCGTCCTCTCCGCCGAAGCTTCCCTCCTCCCCCTATTCATCCACAGCTACCGCAGGCTCGGCGTCCTCGCCGAACAAACCCTCGAAAACTACCGTGAACGACCACTGGATAACACGCGCCAAGGCTTTGTCCTAGGCGAAGCCGGTGCCGCCATCCTTCTTCGCCGCGTCCCCATTGAAGACGAACCCATGCCCGGCGAAACCGAACTGCTCGACACCGCCACCGCAGCCGAGGCCTACGACATCATCCGACCCAGCCCAACGATGCCCGCCCTGCGTCACATCACCAAACAACTATTCGCAAACCGCACCATCGACATCATCCACCCCCACGCCCCCGGCACAACAGACCACGACCCCGCCGAACTCAACGCCTACGCCGACACCCTCAAACACACCCGCCAAACCACGACCCCAGAAATCTACGCATGCAAAGGCGCACTGGGCCACAGCCTCGGCGCCGCCGGCCTAACCGCCCTGGTCATCGCATGTCTAAGTGCCAAAACCCGCCAACGCCCCCCCATGCCCTGGCTGACTTCACCCATAGATTCCCCCTTCAACCTCACCGATCAAGCCTCACCCCTCAAGCCTTCATCCACCCACGCCATCTTCGCCGCCGGCTTCGCAGGCCACACCGCCGGCGCGGTCATCAAGCATCACTAAGTAAAACCGCGAAGCCGCAAAGAGCGCGAAGGATGAGGGAAGTTATCCGCAGATTGTGCAGATGACGCAGATTAAGAATGGAAAACAGCCGACATGACGGCCTCTTGAAAATCTGCGTCATCTGCACAATCTGCGGATACTTCTGTTCGTTTCTTTTCCGTCTTCGCGCTCTTCGCGCTTTCGCGGTTGAACCATCCCCCCCCGCCTTACGGCGAAAAGGTCCAGTCCGCATCATCCGCCCGCGCGGCGGCGTCGACCCAGTGGCGCATGTCGGTCAACTCTTCTTCCTTCATCATCCCGGCGTGGCCGTCGAAGAAGCCGATGACCGCGGCATCGTTGTACCGGGGGTGAACGAAGCCGAACCGGTACGCCGCAGCGGACTGCTCGAAGATGTCGTCGATCGGCGGGCGGACCTCGAAGTAGCCCTCGATGTGGCTGGCGGACCCTAACGGCGTGCCCCGCGCGGATGAGAACACAATCAACTCGCTGGGCTTAGCTGGCTCATCAATCCGCTTGACGTAGGGGAGCCAGGTAAACAACTCGTTCCCCCCGACGTATTGCGTGTTCAGCCCGAAGCTCGGTGCGACGCTGACCGCGTAGGTGTGGTTGGCGCCAGAAGCGATCAGGTCGTCGATCGACTCCTGTTGGGAGTTGACCAGTATCCCGCCGTTGAGTTGGTAATCCAGGTACGGAGCGAGCTTCCAGGGATAGCGCTTGTTCTCGGGACTGGGCAGGGGTTTTCCCGCATCATCGTAGGCAGTACCCGGCATATACCCCGGCACCACCTGCCCGTCATGGTCGTCCGCGTACATCGTGTACGCCGTCATCAACGACCGAACTGCGGCCAGTTCCCGAACCTTCAGCCCCTGCTGCCGGGCGCTGCTCAGTGCGGGCAATAAAATACCCACAAGCAACGCGATGATCGAGATCACCACCAGCAACTCGATCAGGGTAAATCCAATTCGGCGATGCGGCATAAATCGACTCAAGGACTTTAGGGTGTTCACGTTATCTTTCATCGGTTCAATCCGTTGATCCCATTCACTCGCACGCATGGCCTGTCGCCTGCTCTGACGGGTTAGCTTGTGGTTCTTACTCTCAGGCGCCGTGCCAAAACAGGCAGGCCGGTAATAAACAAAATCGTCAAACCCGTCGGCTCCGGCACAACACCGGATGTCGGCGGCGCGCCCACGTTCCAATTCCCCAGCACAACGTTCAGGTCGTCGATCCCAACAAACCCATCACCCGACGCATCCGCCAACGGATTGCCCGGCGGCACGTTCTGATTCCACGCACCCAGCACGATATTCAGGTCATCAATCCCGACAAACCCGTCACCGTTCAGATCGCCGTTCAACACAATGTCATAATCAATGCTCAACGTCGGCGCGATCGCCGCGGGGTCGAAGTTGTCGCGGGTGTACCAGTTCGGGGCCGCCCCGCCCGCCTGCTGCGAGGCCGGGTGCAGCGACGTGATGCTGAAAAACAAACCCCCATCCGCCGACCCGGCCTGGATATAGCCACCCACATCCGGGTTCGATACATCCAGGTCAAACGTGAATGTCGACCCCGGGCTGACCCCAGCCACGCTCTGCACCACCGCATCGCCGGGCGTCAGGTTCGTCGTCCCCACCGCGAAGGGTGTGATGTCAAAACCGTCATCGACCTGATTGGAGATATCAATCAACGCCCCCCCGCCGTCAAAGGTCGCCGCGTAAACATTGCGGATACTCACACCAAGCGTCCCCCC
>JAJRRS010000175.1 GCA_024279275.1 Planctomycetota bacterium
ATCCGTACGCGCCAGTCGGTTCTTGGTGATGCGACCATGCAGAACCCTTGCTCGGTGGCGCAGGTCAGGCTGCGTCCGCCGGCGTAGTCGACGTGTTTGCCTAAGACTTCGATTCGGCCGGGGACGAAGTAGGCTTTGGCGGTGCGCCCCTCGTTCATTTGTGAAACGGTGTCGGCCAACTCTGAAAGAATTTTCGACTTGCGGTCGGCGTGTGCCTGGCTCATACCCGCCAGGGTCAGTGTGTCGGCTGCGGCATTTAAGTCAGCGCCTTTCGTACCCGTCAAAACGACACCTCCGTTCCGGCTAACAGCTTGGTGACCGGTGCGACGTCTTGGCGGGATGACAGGTCCAGTACCGGCGAGTCTGATTTTACCACTTGGAATTGTTCGCCGAGGTGGTCGATGCAGTGTTGTACCGCGTCGGTGATCTCTAACTCGCCGCGCGATGAAGGGGTGATATTTCGGCAGGCATCGAAGATATTGGGTGTGAACCGCCAGCAGTTCATGCTCAGATACACCTCGTCGCCGAGCGATGCCATTTGTTGTTCGGTTGGTTTTTCGATGACCCGTCGGAGGTGGCCTGCGTCGTTGATTTCCGCGGCGGCAAACTTCAGGACGCGGTCGGCGGGGATGTTGCTTTTTTTAATCAACGCCTGGCGCTCGAATCCCACAAGCCCAGGCCCGTTGATTTCACGCAACGCACGGAGCGCGTCCAGTGGGTAATGGTTGTCGCTGTTGATCATCAGGAAGTGATCGTCTGCGACGAACGATTCGGCGGCGGCGACGGCGTTGGCGGTGCCTAGCGGTTTGGCTTGAATAGCGAACTCGATGGTGAGTCGCTTGGCTGGTGCCTGGTGGTTGTAGTAATCGCGGACGGAGTCGTGGTCCGGCCCGATGACCAGGCAGACCTGTTGATACCCGGCATCGGCGAGCACGGTGAGGATGTAATCCAGGAACGGGCGATCGATGGGGATCATGGCCTTGACCCCGGTTCCGGCCACGGCGGCCTGGTCCTCGGTGAGGTCTGCGGCCTGGTCCTGCTTCTGCATCCGAGTGCCCATGCCGCCTGCAAGTATGACTGTTTTTTTCATCTTTTTCACCAATTGAAGTAACGATCAAACTTAATATCATCATACATAAAAAGTATTGAAATTCAATAGATAAGTCTATTTATTTGATTTAATAGTTGAATAATAGGTCTTGATTTGATATTAATAGGGTTGTGAACATTACGGATGAACATCGTTCGTTGCTCCGTCAGCTCTGGCGGCATGGTGCCCAGAGCCGGTCGGATCTGCATGAGTTGACGGGGGTGGTACCTAATAGGGTGGGTGTGTTGGCGTCGGTTTTGATGGAGGCGGGGGTGCTTCGGGAGTGTCAGGCCAAGCCAAGCGGGGGTGGTCGGCCGAGGGTGCCGCTAGAGATCGATCCGGTGCGGCGGCATATGGTTGGGCTGACGATCTGGCCTGGTGCGGTGAGTGTTGCGAAGGTCAATTTACGGGGTCATCTGGTGGGTAAGCCGGTGGCGCGATTGGTGACGGGTGGGGCGGGTCGGTTGGTTGATGCGGCTGCGTCGTTGTTGGGCAAGGCGGTCAATGAGCAGACGATGGGTGTGGGGGTGAGTGTGCCGGGGTTTTATGATCCGGAATCCAGGCGGATTATGTCTGGGCCTGCGGTGTCGGGGTCGGGGGGCTTGGGGCCGGGGGAGCCGGGGGAGCCGGGGGTGTCGCCGGTGAGTTTGGTGCCTATCTTCGAGCGTGCGGGCGATCATCCGGTGATTATTGAGAATGATATGCACGCGCTTGGGGCGCGTTGGTTGTTGACTCATAAGGCGTCGGCGGGGCACGACGTGTTGTTGATTAACATCGGCGATGGCGAGTTGGGTGCTGCGATGTTGATCGGGGGTCGGCCTCATCGTGGTTGTGCCAGCAGTGCTAACGAGTTGGGTCACATGCGTTATTTCGCGGACACCGAGCGTTGCTACTGTGGTCAGGTTGGGTGTCTTGAGCGCATCTTCAGTTCGGAGTACTTGCGGCGTATCGAGGGTGTGGGTGAATCCGGGGATGAGACCGGGGGCGGGGGTGGGACGTTGATGAAGCGGTCGGCGGCGTATGAGGTGGGCGACGAGTCGTTGGAGATGTTGTATGACTACCTGGCGAACGGCATTGTAAATGTTGTGAATTTCATCCGTCCGCATCGGCTTGTATTGGTCAGTGAATTGACGCGGTATCCGGATGTGTGCGATCTGTTGACCCGGTCGATTCGTTCACGGCTGCTGGGTGAGTTGGTCGATCGTGTGCGGATTGATTTGTGGGATCAGCCTGTTGCGCATCAGGCGGAGACTGCGGGGTGGTTGGGGTTGGCGGGTTTGTATTGTGATGGTTGGGGTTAGGAAAGGGTGGTTAGTCGCAAATGAACGCGAATAGGATTTGGCCTCTCGGATTAAGAGATGCGTAAACCCATCATTTGCGTTTATTCGCGGCTAATTTCTTAGCGGTTTTTGTGTGGTTGGCGGGATCGTCATTTTGTAATTTGGATGGTAATGCCCAGGTCGTGTTGGCCGGTTTTGGCATCCCATAGATCGGGGTTGGCGAGTCGGATGGCGTATTCGGGTCGGTTGGCGAGGGTGGGTTCTGGGTCTGGGAGGGCGAGGAACAGGCTGTATTTGCCGGGGTTTGCGTCGGGTGGGATGTTGAGGGTTGCGTTGATGGTGATGGGGTTGTCGGGGAGCCAGGTTCGGGGGTCGTCGGGCAGGGTGGTTGTGTAATGGGTGGAGCTGTCCTGGGCTACCAGGATTAGTTGGACGTGTCGGGGGTTATAGGGTGCAGCGAAGCCGGTGTTTGATAGGGACAGGGAGATTGGTAGTGTTTGGCCTTGGGTTGCGGCTTCGTTGTATTTAATTGAGTTGAGGGTGAGTCGGTATCCGAGTCGGAGTTTGACTTCGTCGAGGAATCCGTTGTCGCGCCAGGCGTTGATAACGTCGGGGTGGTAGCCGAGGTTGAGGTAGCTGAAGTGGAGGTTGGCCATTTCTTTGCGTGCGTTGTCGGGTTGTGAGAAGGCTGCTTTGGCGCAGGTCTCGCCTCCCATGGGGACGAAGCGTGTTTCGGCATGCAGGTATGTTTTTTCTGTTTCGATGTCTTCGTAGGTGCCCACGTCGGTATCGCTTGAGAGGAAGCAGTCGTTGTGGTGGCCGATGCGTGCGGCGGGGGTGTTAGCCCAGGCGGAGTCGGCATCAAGGGGGGTCTTTGTATCCAGGATCATCCACTTTTGTCGGGGCGTTCGTAGCTGGACGGTTCTTTGTGATGGGAGGACGTCGAGCCATTTGTAGACGATCTGTTTGGCGTTATGGGGTTCGGCGAGGTTGTTTGTTGAGGCGTGCCATTCACCCCAGGCGCCGATGAAGCCTGTTTGTACGGTGGCGATGACGTCGGCATTTGCGCGGAGGATGGGTGTGAGTTGATCCATGTGATTAAGGACGATGTCGATGGGTGCGTCAGGTTCGCCGATGCCCTGGCTGTAGGCGAAACGGAGGATGCATTTGACCCCGGCTTCGCGGATGATGGCGAAGTAGTTTTGGATGATCGTGAGTTGTGCTTCACTGAGTGGTTTGTCGCGGAAGGTTTTTAGGTAGTACATCCTGAGAATCAGCGACACATTTTCGCCGCGCAGCGATTGGAGGTCTTCGAGGATCAGTGGGTCGGCCTGGGCCTGCGCGGTGAACTGTGTGTAGAGGCCTCGCTCGGGGTTGGGGAAATCCAGTTGCGAATCGGGCGAGAACATTTTTTCGGCGGCGAGTGCGCCGCAGGCAGCCAAGTGCAGCAGAACGATTTGAGTGAAGAGGATCCATGGGGTGCGGAGGCGGGTCATGGTGGGCTCCTTTTGGTCTGGGCCTGCGACAATCCATATTAGTGGGACGCGCGGTTGCTGGGCGGTGGGGCGGCCAAGTTGTTAATACAAGATATGGGATGATACCTGAGGGTGTAGGGTGGCGTCAAGGCTTAATTTTAAGATAATTTAAGGTTATCGGGCTTGGGTTGATTTAACTTGACAATACAAATAAAAACGCTAATTTGGGGCGTCTGGCATTAAGTTAATGGCGGTGGCTGTGGGTGGTTGCTAGGCAGATCTAATCTCGAAAACAGATTGCCATTGGAATGGGAGTAGGTATGTTTGGTTATTTTGGGGAATCCCCCGGCAAAGCCGGGGGCTGAGGGTGGGGAGGGCTTGAGGGCTACGGCTCAATTAGAAACCGTCTTACTGGGTTCTTGTTTAATATGGTTTTTGTATCCGGGTCAATGCCTGGGGGTATGCTGGGGCTGGGGGTAGGTCCGGGGGTTGGTCGGTTGTGGTTCATTTTCAATTAAGCTTGAGAAGACAGGACACGTCGCATGACATGGATCGACTGGGCAATAGTTGGGTTGTATGTCGTGGTCGCGATGGTGTTGGGTGTTGTTTTTTCGCGTAAGGCGGCACGGACGACGACGGACTTTTTTGTGGCGGGTCGATCGTTGCCCTGGTGGATCGCGGGGACATCTTTGGTGGCGACGACGTTTTCGACGGACACGCCGTTGTTCGTGGCGGGGCTATCTAGAAGCGACGGGATCCACGGCAACTGGATCTGGTGGTCGGCGGCGATCGGACAGACCGCGACGGTATTCTTTTTCGCGAAGCTGTGGCGGCGCACGAAGGTGCTGACGGATGTTGAGTTTATTCAGTGTCGGTACGATGCTTCGCCGCAGCGTTCGGTGCTGCGTGTGTTCAAGGTTTTGTTCGACGGGGTGTATGCGAACTGTGTGGTGATGGCGTTGGTGACGATCGCGGCGACGAAGGTGGTTCAGGTGGTGATGGGTCTGGACTCGGACCCGGTGTTTGAGTTGGTGCTGTCGCAGGGGGCTGAGCCTTTGTTCACCATTACGGAGACGGGGGCGGTGCTGTTGGTGCTGGGTTTTTGCGCGATGGTGTATTCGATGGCGTCGGGTCTTTATGGCGTGGTGTATACAGACCTGGTGCAGTTTAGCTTGGCGATGGTGGGGACGATCTGGTTGGCGGTGGTGTCGTTTAGCCGGGTGACGGAGAACGGGAGTTTTGCTGAGCAGATCAAGGCGTCTGCGGCGTACAACCCGGATAACAACCTGCTGGGTTTCTTCCCTGACCTGGGGGCGATGGACCTGGTTGCGTTTACTTTTCTGACTTATGTGTTCGTTGTGTCGTGGCAGACGGCACCGGGCACGGGGTATCTGGTGCAGCGGCTGTTGGCGACGAAGTCGGAGAAGGATTCGATGTTGGCGTTCCTCTGGTACAACTTTTGTCATTATGTGTTGAGGCCTTGGCCTTGGATCGTGGTGGGGTTGGCGTCGATGGTATTTTTCCCTGAGCTGGCAGACGCGGAGAGTTCGTTCCCCAAGATGATTAACCTGATGCTTGGGACGGGGATCAAGGGCGTGATGGTGGCGGCGATGCTTGCGGCGTATATGAGTACGCTGGACACGCACTTGAATTGGGGCGCGTCGTACCTGGTGAACGATCTTTACCAGCCGTTCATTCGGCCGGAGGCGAAGACCAAGGAGCTGGTTCTTGTTTCCCGGTTGTCGATGGTGTTGTTGACGGTGATGGCGTTGGTGTTGTCGACGACGTTTACGGGGATTCTTGATGGGTATAAATATCTGGCTGTGATTATTGGTGGTCTGGGTACGGTATTGATTTTGCGTTGGTATTGGTGGCGTGTTTCGGCTTGGTCTGAGATTGCTGCGATCGTGGGTGCGCTTTTGATTGGTAACGCTACTGAGTTCTGGCTGGCGAATCCCAAGGATGCGTTTGGCGATCCGATGCTGGACGTGCTGGGCCGAAAGGTGGATTATTTTGCGTACCGGATGATTATCACGACATTTGGCACGGCTGTGATCTGGGTGGGTGTTACCTTGTTGACGACTTACAGGCCCACTGAAAAAGCGATTGCTTTTTGTCGAGACATCCGGCCGGCCGGTCCGGGTTGGCGTTTTGTGCGTGAGCGTGAAGGCATCCCGAAGGAGCGGGGCGAGTTTGGTCGAAGCACGATTGGTTGGTTGGCGTCGATTGGGTTTATCTATTCGTTGCTGCTTGGGATCGGGTCGGCGATCTTCTCGCGTTGGACGGGTGTGGCGATCTGCTCCGTGATTGCGATCATTTCGGTGTTAGTATTGAAGTGGGTGTTGAAGCGTTCGCTGTTTGGGGATGTGGTGGCAGACGCTGAGGCTGAGGCTAAGGCTGAGGGGCGTTGATTATGGCGCGGCCTGAGGCGGTTTCTTCGCGGTCCAGTGGGGTATCTGCGGGTGCAACTCCGGGGACAGGTCCGGGGGCGGGGGGGCGGTTGTTTTCGCTGGATGTTTATCGTGGGTTGGTGATGACGCTGTTGATTGCGGAGGGGGCGGGGGTGTATGAGGCGATGCGTGGGTTGGATGTGGGGTGGTTGAATCCGATCGCGGCGCAGTTGTTTCATCCGGCCTACGAGTGTTTTACTTTCTGGGACCTGGTTCAGCCGGCGTTCATGTTTATTGTGGGTGTGTCGATGGTTTTTTCGATGCGCAAGCGGGCCGAGCGCGGGGATGGGTGGGGGAAGCGGTTGCGGCATATTGTTATTCGGTGCGCGATCCTGTTTCTGCTGGGGACGGGGTTGCACTGTGTTTATGCGGGTGAGTTGGTTTGGGAGTTGTGGAATGTGTTGACGCAGTTGTCGGTGACGATTCTGATTGCATTTTTGGTTATGGGGTTTCCGGTATTTTGGCAGGTGATGATTTCGTTGGTGTTGATTGGTGTGACGGGGTTGGCGTATCGGTTTATTCATGTTGGGCTGTACGATCAGACGTTTGCGGCGGGGGCTAATTTCGGGACGTATGTGGATACGTTATTGATGAGTCATATCAACACGGATTACTGGGTGGCTATTAACTGCATCCCGACAGCGGCGCACACGATATGGGGCGTGGTGGCGGGGAAGGTGTTGATTGGCCGGGGGTCTGTGCATCGCAAGGCTATGACGATTGCGGGGTGGGGTGCGGTGGCATTGGTGGTGGGTTATGGATTGAACTGGATGGGGTTTGCGCCGATGATTAAACGGATCTGCAC
The DNA here is from genome assembly GCA_024279275.1 of Planctomycetota bacterium. GTDB lineage: Bacteria > Planctomycetota > Phycisphaerae > Phycisphaerales > Phycisphaeraceae > JAJRRS01. Next base: position 7,101 of record JAJRRS010000175.1, read on the forward strand.
GGAGCCTTATGTCATCGCGTCGGGGGGTTGGTGTGTGCTGGCGTTGGCGTTTTTTTATTGGGTGATTGATGGGCTTGGGTTTAAGCGAGGCGGGTGGGTTGTTGCGGTGGTGGGGACGAACTCGATTTTGATTTATCTGGTGGCTGAGTCGCTTGCGCATACGTGGCTGAACCCGAGGGTGGGGGTGTTTGTTGAGGGTGGGTTGCGGATGATGAGCGTGTCGGAACCGGTGGCGGCGTTGATGAATGCGCTGGTCGTGTGGGCGCTTCTTTGGGGGATGTGTTACTGGTTGTATACGAAGCGTGCGTTTGTCAAGATCTGATTGGTGGGTGTTTGCGTCCGGGTGATCTATGATCTGTCGTAGCGATGTTCTGATCCTGAGGGGGTGGCTAGCGCGTGACATGTCATACCAATCGCGTAAAAAGCTCGTGCGTTAATTTCATCGTGCCGTCCCACGTTCAGGAGAACGTGGGCTTCACAGACGCGCGTGGGATTGGCATCACAATCCAACGGGCTGAGGTGGCGGCCCTGTGCGGGTGTGCCTGATGCGTTTGGGTTCTTTTTTCAGGGTCTTGCCGCGGACTCCAGTGCGGCTAATTGTTAAATGAGAGGCGTGTCGGCTGGCCTGATAGCGGCTTGCTCGCGGGTGGTTTAATTACAACAACATCGGATTTGGGTAGACAGATTAAGAATCAAACATACATTCTGTGCAAGTTACCTGGGGTGATCGAATAAAATATAGTTGGGGTTTTGTTGATTGTGATTTATCTCTGCCACGACGAGGCTGAGGCACCACCGGGTATTCGGGGGCGTTGGATAGATTGCTTGAAGAAATTAAATCATTGACAAAGAAACATATGTTGCTATGTTACAAAGGATTATATTGCTGCGAATGCTATGGGGCATATCTTGAAAAGGGCGTGCAGTTTGTGCAAGTGATCCGAAATCGGGAGGCGTCATGTCGTTATTCAAGATGGCGGCGGGATAAAATCCATGCGTGAATAGGTCGGCGATGCCTTGGGCAGGGGGTGTGCTGCGGGGGGTGAGGCCGACCATCACGAAAAATAATTGGGTGGCATGTGTGATTGTTGCAGTATGACGTGGGTCGGCTGAGGTCAGGGGGCGTTAAGTCAGATGTCCCTGGCGGAGGGGGCCGAAGGCAGGCCGGTTGTGGATGGTGATGGTTGAACGGACGGCTTGTTTGGGAGCGGTCGATTGAGAGGTAGTTTTTCATGGCAAAGCCTGACATCCAGATGGTTCCACTTTCCGCTCGCCAGCACCACGAGGCGTTCGAGGATGAAACGTGCTTGATCAAGCACGTCCCGATCATCGGATACCAGAGATATATCGAGGCTGTCGCGAATGGTCTGATACCGGAGGCGCACACGGATGCTTATGAGTTTCATTACATTGTGCGTGGCGACCTTGACTGGTGGGCTGAGGATAAGAGTTACCGGGTGAAGCCTGGGATGGTTTTTATGACCCGTCCTGGTGAGATGCATGGTTCGAGCGATACTTATTTTCAGCCTACGGAGTTGTATTGGTTTCAGTTGCGCGTGCCGAAGTCCAAGCCGATGACTGGGCTGACCTCGACGGAGACGAACTTTCTGCGTCAGAGGCTGGGTTCGTTGACGGATCGGTTGTTTTCGGCCTCGAACCAGATCCAGCCGGCGTTCGAGTGTATTTTGAACGAGCATCGTTTCCCCTCGTCGGGCAGCCCGATCATTGCGCGTGCGGGTCTGCATCAGTTGATCGGTTTCCTGATCCGCGACCATGACATGTACGTCGGTGGGCATAAGGGTCCGAAGCAGTTGTCGTCTCAGATACAAAGCGCGATCGACTTGATAAGCAATAGTTTGGGCGATCCACTGCCGATCGACTCGGTTGCGGATGAGGTGTGTATGAGTCCCGGTCATTTCCGGGCGCGTTTTCGTCGTGAGACGGGGTTCACACCCTATGAATTCCTGACGCGTTGCCGAATCGACAAGGCGAAGGACATGCTGTTGAAGGATCGTTGGTCGGTGACGGATGTCGCGTTTCGGTTGGGGTACAGCAGCAGTCAGAACTTTGCGTCGTCGTTCAAGCGTCAGACGGGTATGACGCCGACGTTTTACCGGAAGGTAAGCAAGGCGGACCCGAGAACAGACTTGAGTCTGCGTAACGGGGTTGGGGGCCGACCTGTCGTGCAGGTGGGCGACCCGGTTTAGGCCTGTCGTTTTTGTGAAATGGGCTGAATATGAAATCGGTGTTGACCACGGTTGCACTGGGCGTTTTCGTCACGGTGGCGTGCGCGCAGAACCAGCTCCCGATTAGCCGTGTTGATTTGATGAGTAACCGTGTCGCTTCGTATCAGATGCGGGACTGGCGTGATGTTGCGCAGAAGTTCGATAGCCTGGTGTTTGATGTGAATGCGACGGGGCAGTACCTGCCTTTGACGCGGATCGATTCGACGCCGGAGTTTCCTTTGCTGCAGGCGTCTTTTGGGATTGCGGCTTATGTTGGCGAGACGCGGACGTGGGGGGAGAATGGCGAGCCGGTGTTCGAGTCGATCTCGACGCTGGGGGCGGTGCTCGGTGGGTCGTTGGTGGGGATTGATAAGAGTGCGGGCGCGTACAATTATGTGTCGATGACGCGGGAGTTTTATGGGATCTTTCGAGGCGAACCGTTGATCCTTAACGGGCCGTTCGGTGGCTCGGGTGGGTCGGGTTGGTATGAGACGATCCCCAGTATTCTTTTTTACAGCATCGCGGATCGTTACCCCGGGCAGACTGAACTTGCCACTGTGTTGGACAGGGTCGATGACACGTTTTATGACGCGGTGAATGTATTGACGGTTGGGGGGACTAACCCGAACTTCAATCACACGGCTTACAACTTCAAGACGGATCAGCCGGTCTTTAATGGGGTCTGGCGTGAGCCGGACATGGGTTCGGGGATGGCTTGGCTTCAACACGCGGCTTACTTCAGGAATAAAACAGTCGATCCTGTGCGTGCGCAGGATCATCTTGATGCGGTGGACTGGAGCCTTGGGTATTACGAGAACCTTACGACAAACCCGGACTACGAGATTCTCACGCCGTTCGGGGCTTACACGGCTGCGCGCATGAACGCGGAGCACGGTCGGAATTATGACATCCAGAAGATGGTTAACTGGGTTTTTGATCGCAGCGATGCCCGGCCCGACAAGATCATGGTGACGGGGACGTGGGGCGGTCAGGAAGTGGATGGGCTGATGGGGTTTATCCGTCCCAATACGGGAAGCGATGTTCAGGGGTATGCGTTTTCGATGAACACGTTTTTGACGGCTTTGCCGTTGGTCCCTTTGGCGAGGTATGAGGATCGATATTCGCGTGCGATCGGCAAGTGGATGCTGCATGCTGCCAATGCGGCGCGGTTGTTTTATGCCAATGAGCACACGGCGGAGAATCAGTCGTCGGAGTTTTGGCAGGGCGATCCTGACAATGTGATTGCCTACGAGGGGCTTCGGCATCACTGGAATAACCAGAGCGAGGCGTTATTCGCGGGGGGTGATCCGTTGGTGTTTGGGTGGGGGCCGGAGACGGATTTCGCGTTGTACGGGGGTGCGTATGCGGGGGTGTTCGGTGCGATTATTTCGGAGACGAATCAGCCGGAGATCCTTCGGCTCGATCTGCTGGCGACGGATTCTTTCCGCGAGGATGCGCACCCGACGTATCTTTACTACAACCCGTTTGACACGAAAAAAACAGTGCAGGTTGATGTGGGTGCCGGGCCGGTCGATTTGTACGATGCGGTGTCGAATCGGTTTATTGCGCGTGACGTGAGCGGGGTTACTTCCTTTTGGATCCCGCAGGATCAGGCGGTCGTCCTGGTGGAGGTGCCTGCGGGCGGGGTTGCTCAGCGGGTTGGTCGGCAACTGGTGGTTGACGGGGTGGTGATCGACTATGACGCGGCTTTGCTGGCGGGGAACCTGTTGCAAAATCCGGATGTGGATCGGGCGCATCCATCTAATTCATCGCGGCCGTCGGGCTGGCACTATTCACTGAACGCGGCGTGGAGTGATGAGGTGGCGTTGAGTCCGACGCACTCGCTGGAGCTGACGGATACGAGTTTAGTTCGGGCTGAGGAGTGGCGAAGTTACGCCACGGCGGTTCCTGGGGAGGGTGATACGGGGCGGAGCCTGGCGTTGCGGTGGTTCTGGCAATACGGCATCGCTGCGGGTGATGAATTTAGGGCGCGTGTTCGGGTTTCGACGTCGCCGGTAACGGGGTTGGATCTGATTGGTGATATTGTCGAGTACAACTTTGTTATCTCGGGGTCGTCACTTGGGTTTGAGATGTATGAAGCGTTGATCCCCTTGTTGACAGGCGTCCGGTCTTTTGACATCACGTTTATCAGTGGCGGGGCGTTGGACGCCAGGGGGGTGTTATTCATTGACGATATTTCTGCGGCGGTGGTGTTGGATGGGGACTTGAATGGTGACGGGTTTGTGGGCATTGACGATTTGAACATTGTGTTGAGCCGTTGGAATCAGACCGTGTTGGCGGGGGATTTGTTGCGGGGCGATCCGACGGGTGACGGGTTCGTGGGGATTGGTGACTTGAATGCGGTGTTGGGGAACTGGAACGTGGGTACGCCGCCTTCCGTGGGTGCGGTGGTTCCTGAGCCGGGGACGTGGATTATTTTGAGTGTGGGTGGCTGGGCTTTAGCTGTTCGTCGGGTGAGAGGGCGATCTTTGGTTGTTACGGGAGGCCATACGGGGCCTGGCTGTAAATTTGGATCAGATGGGGGGTATGGGGCAGTGCATACATTTCGTAACACGACTTATATGTCTTAAAACAATGTTTAAATAGCGTCACCTTTGGAAGAAGGAAGAATTCAGCTTGAAATGCGGTTAATCTCTTGCGTCTGTTACTGCAGGATGCCCGAGTGTGGCCGAAGGTTGACAAGGTTCAAACAGCTTGGGTGAGCATAGATCATCGATACATATTTTCAGGAAACAGGAGAATAGCCATGAGTGAAGTGAACATGATCTGCAGGGCTTCGCGAGTTGTGATGTCCAGCGGCGCGGCGGTAGTGTTGATGGCCTTTGCGGGGAGTGTTTCTGTGGCGGGGATTCTGCCGGGGAACTTCCTTCCGAACCCTGACATGGAAACCGAAACTCAGTTCGTGGCACATCAGACCGAAGGCCCGACGACCAACAGCTTTGCGGATTACTGGCACCATAGTTTGTGGGCCGGTTGGAACGCGCCGGGGGATCCGGTCCTAAGCGGCCTGCACTCGTTGCGGCTGGTGGATGAAGTGGATACCTCCGGCGGAACATTTGCGGATCCCAATGGGCCGGTGCCGCCTCAAGATGGGACGCTGCAGCAGCAGGAGTTCCGCACGTTTGCAACCAGTATCCCTGCGGATGCCGGATCCCCCACGGGCTTGGCGGAGACGTTGTACTTCCGTTGGAACTGGAACTATGAAGTCCTGTCGGGGTCTACGCCCGAATTTGTGATGAATGTTCGGTTTAGTAATGCACCGAATTTCAGTCTGGACCTTGGGCCTTCGCTTGGAGACAACTTCACGGTGGTGACCGGCAGCTCCGGCGGTTTGTGGGAAGAGGTCACTATGGAGTTGGCTGTGCCCGCCGGTGCCCTGACATTTGACATCCTGTTCCTGACCGAGGGATCCCCGGATGCGTTGGGTTTTATGTTTATTGATGACGTGTCGGTATCGACGATCGCTCCCGTGGTTACGCTGGACGGCGACTTGGACGGCGACGGCTTCGTGGGGATCAACGACCTGAACATCGTGCTGGCTGCCTGGAACCAGACCGTACCGCCGGGCAACCCGTTGGCTGACCCATCGGGTGATGGTTTCGTCGGGATTGATGACCTTAACACGGTTCTGGGCAACTGGAACGCCGGCACACCACCGGGCGCTGGTGCGGTGCCCGAGCCGACTACGCTTGCGGTGTTGGGCCTCGGTGGTTTGGCCTTGCTTCGTCGGCGCGCGTGAGAAGACATTGGATAAGAAGCTACAGAAGCATGCGGCGTTTTGATTTGGTTCTACGGTATGCGTCGCATGTTTTTGAGCATTGTGAAGGGTGAGCGTGTTTGAGGTTTGGATTTTAGATCTGTTTTCATCTTCTGGAGAGGAGAAATGATAATGGGTAAGTTTCGATTAATGCCTGCGGGCATGGGGGCAAGCGCATGTTGTGTGGCTGCCTTGCTGTGTTCGGTGCCGAGTGCTTCGGCGGCGTTACAACCCGGCAATATCCTGATTAACCCGGATATGGAGATGGCGGAGACGGGGCCTAACATTTTCAATGTCCCCGAAGGCTGGTTCCGTAGC